>CALFSF010000356.1 GCA_937917025.1 uncultured Paraburkholderia sp. | reverse complement strand
TCGATACGTGTTCGGCGCGCAACACGGGCACGGGCTGTTGCGTGCCGCCGCGCGCGGACGGTGCGGACTGGGACTGCGCGGCGGCGTCCGGCGGTTCACCGGCATTGCGCGGCAGATCGATTGCACGCTCGTGATAGTGGCAGCGCGACATCTGGTCGCCATGCTTCGCGCTCACGCGATACGGCGGCGGTGCTTCGCGGCGGCAACGGTCGTCGGCGAGACGGCAGCGTTCGGCGTAAATGCAGCCTTGCGTCACCGAGCCGGCGAGCGGCAGCTGGCCGGCGATCGTATCGAGCCGGTCGGTATCCTTGCTGCGCCCCGTGACGGGCAGGCAGCGCAGCAGGCCGACCGTATACGGATGGCGCGGCCGCGCGAACACGTCGCGCGTCACGCCTTCCTCGACGAGCTTGCCCGCATACAGCACGCCGACGCGCTCGCACATTCGCCCGATCACCGCGAGGTTGTGGCTGATGAAGAGCACCGCCGTGCCGGACTCCGCGCGTAGCTGCGCGACGAGATCGAGCACCTCGGCTTCGACGGTGGCGTCGAGACCCGTCGTCGGTTCGTCGAGAATCAGCAGCGCGGGGTTCGACGCGAGCGCCATCGCGATCACGACGCGCTGCTGCATGCCGCCGGACAGCTGATGCGGATAGCTGCCCATCACGCGCGCGGGCGTCGCGATCTGCACGCGACGCAACATCTCGACCGTGTGCTCCAGCGCTTCGCGAGGCGTCGCGCCCGCGGCCTCGAACGCCTCCGATACCTGGCGCGCGACCGTGAGCGAAGGATTGAGCGCGCGCGCCGGATCCTGGTACACCATCGAGATCGACTTCGCGCGCATCGTGCGCAACGCGTCGGGATCGAGCGCGCTGGGGTCCTGGCCGGCGATCAGAATGCGGCCGGCCTTCACCTTGCCGTTACGCGGCAGATAGCGCAGCGCGGCCATCGCGACCGTCGACTTGCCGCATCCTGATTCGCCGACGAGGCCGTACGCCTCGCCGCGCTTCACGCGAAACGATACGTCCTGCAGCACCTCGCGATCGCGTCCGCGCGAGCGGTAACTGACCGTGAGACCGACGATCGTCAGCGCATCGGTGCGTTCGCTCTTCGAGACGTCGAACGCGGGGAAAGCGGAGGGCGGGGGCGCATTCATCGGTCGAGTACGCCTTCGACGCTATCCGCGATCAGGTTCACGCCGACGACGAGCGACGCAATCGCCGCCGCGTCGAACACCACGGTCCACCATGCGCCGCCCGCCATTAGCGTGTACGACTCCGACAGCGCGAGCCCCCAGTCGGCCGAAGGCGGCTGGATGCCGAAGCCGAGAAACGACAGCGTCGCGACCGCGAAGATCGCATAGCCGAGCCGCACGCTCGCTTCGACGACGATCGGCGGCAGCACGTTCGGCAGGATCTCCGCGAACATGATGTACAGCGCGTTTTCGCCGCGCAGCTGCGCCGCTGCCACGTAGTCGAGATGACGTTCGGCGAGCACGGCGGCGCGCACCGTGCGCGCGGTCATCGGCGTGAACGTGATGCCGATCACGAGGATCACCGTGAAGTTCGACGTGCCCACCGCCGCCAGCGCGAGCAGCGCGACGATCACGAGCGGGAGTGCCAGCACGGCGTCGATCGCGCGGCCGATCACGTTGTCGATCCAGCCGTCGAAATAACCGACGACAAGACCTGTCGCCGTGCCCGCGAGCGTGCCGAGCAGCGTCGCGAGCGGCGCGATCGTCAGGATGTCGCGTGCGCCGGTGATGACGCGCGAGAACACGTCGCGACCGAGTTGATCGGTGCCGAACCAGTGCGTGCGATCGGGCGGCGTGAGCGAATTGAGCGGGTCGGACGCGTACGGATCGAGCGGCGCGATCCAGTGCCCGGCAATCGCGCACACCACCCAGCCGAGCACGATCAGCGCACCAGCGACGAACGTCGGCGAACGCAGCAGCGCGCGCAGGCGGTCGTAACGCGGCGCCTCGTGGTGCGCGGTTTCCGGCGGGACGACGGCGCTCATTCGGCCCCCTCCACACGCAGACGCGGATTGAGCAGCACGTGTAGCGCATCGGCGGCGAGATTCGCCACCGTGTACACGACGCCGATGGTCAGCACGCCCGCTTCGAGCATCGGGAAATCCTTCGCCTTCGCGGCGTTGTAGATCAGCGAGCCGATGCCCTGATAGTGAAAGAGCGTCTCCACGACGACGAGCCCGCCGATCATGTAGCCAAGCTGCGTGGCGGCCACGGTGATCGTCGGCAGCAGCGCGTTGCGCAGCACGTGCCGCCAGATCACGACGCGTTGCGGCAGTCCTTTGAGGATCGCGGTGCGCGTGTAGTCGGCGTCGAGCGCCTCGACGGTGCCGGCGCGCGCCATCCGCGCGATGTAGCCGAAGAACACGAATACGAGCGGCAGCACCGGCAGGACCAGATGCCTCAGTTGCTCGAACACGCCGGCGCCGGGCGGGTATGACGCCTCGATCGGCAACCATTGCAGCCAGATGCCGAAGATCAGGATCAATACGATCGACGACACGAATTCCGGCACGACCGTCGCCGAAAGCCCGGTGATGCTGATGGTGCGATCGATCCAGCGCCCTGCGTGCATCGCGGCCCACACGCCGCCCGCGATACCGAGCGGCACCACGACGACGAACGCAAGCAGGCCGAGCTTCGCGGAAAGGCCGAGCGCGGTGATGACAAACGGCGCGACCGGCGCGCGGAATACGTACGACATACCCATGTCGCCGCGCACGAAGTGCGTGATCCAGTCGACGTATTGCGTGAGGAGCGGCCGGTCCGCGCCGAGCTGATGATTGAGCGCTGCGACCGCGCGCGCATCGGCGAGCGGCCCGAGCACCGTGCGGCCGATATCGCCCGGCAGCAGCTGGCCGCCCGCGAACACGAGCACGGAAAGCAGCCACAGCGTCACCAGCGAGAGCGCGACGCGCTTCGCCACGAAGCGCGCGACGCGGCCTGCGTTGCCGCCCGACGCGCGCTGTGTGGGAGAAGTAGCCGTTGTCGACATCGAATGCTCGCTGATGGGCTGATGGAACTGGCGCCAGATGCGATGCGCGGATGGCGTGGCCGCCGGGTTGCCTGGACCGCTCAGGCCGCCAGCACCGCGCGGTCGAAATACAGTTGCGCGATCGCGGTGAAACGCACGCCGGAGAGTGCGCTGCGTGTCGCGATCAACTGGTCGTAGAAGTACGGAATGATGATCGGCGTCTCGTCCAGCAGCAGGGTTTCGATCTGGCCGGCGATTTTCTTCTGCGATCCGACGTCGAGCGCGCCGACGAAGTCCGCAACGAGCCTGTCGTACTGCGGGTTCCTGAAATGCGCCGCGTTCCACGTGCCGCCGCTCGTGAGCGGTGCGTTCAGGAACACGTTCGGCACGCCGCGGTGACCGTAATCGGTGATGCCGAGCGGCGAGTCGAGCCAGTCCGATTTGCCCGGCGTGCCCGCGCCGTAATACAGCGACTGGCTTTCCACCTTCAGGTTGATCCGCACGCCGATCGCCTTCGCCGCGTTCTGCACGACGACGGCGAGATCGGGAATCTCCATGTATTTCTCGGTCGTGAGCGTGACGTCGAAACCGTTGGGAACGCCGGCCTGCGCGAGCAGTTGCTTGGCCTTCGCGACGTCGAGCCTGCGCTGCGGCACGCTCATGTCCGACGAAGGAAAGACGGATGCAAACGGGTTGTCGTTCGCGACCATCGCGCGGCCCTTGAAGAGCCCGCGCACCATCACCTCGCGATCGAGCGACAGCGCGAGCGCCTGGCGCACGCGCTTGTCCTTGAAGAGCGGATTGTCGTTGCGCATGTGCATCTGCCGATGCGCGCTCGAACGCACGCCGATCACCTTGAAGCCGGGATTGTTGAGAATGCCCGAGCCGCCCTGCACGGTGAACGTGCCCATCACGTCGGCCTGACGGCCCTGCAGCGCGAGTATCTGCGCCTGTTCGTCGGCGTAAAACGAAAACAGCACGCGTTGCGGCAGCGCCTTTTCACCCCAGTAATCGGGATTGCGCACGAACGAGGCGCTGACCTTCGGTTGATACGATTCGAGCTTGAACGCGCCCGTGCCTATGAACGTCTTCTCGTAGTTGCCCGCGTAGTTCGCCGGCAGCATCACGGCGTTGTAATTGTCCGACGACACGTAGTACGGAAAGTTGCCGTTCGGCGCGTCGAGATGGAACGCGACGGTGTGTTCGTCGACGACCTTCGCACCGCCTTTCGACAGGACGCCCTTCAGCACCGAGAGCGCAGCCGAGCCGGTTGCGGGATCGGCAAGCCGGTCGAACGTGGCGACCACGTCCTTTGCGCCAAACGTCTGGCCGTCGTGGAATTTCACGTTCTGACGGAGCTTGAACGTCCACACGTCGCCCTTCGCGTTCGGCTGCCATGACAGCGCGAGGGCGGGTTGCAGCTGCGAATGCTCGTCGTCGTTGATGAGGAATTCGCCGGTCTGGTTCAGGAGCGAGAGGCCGCCTGCGTCCGTCACGGTCAACGGATCGACCGCGCCGCCCGGCATCAGGTGCGCGACGCGGATCGTCGCGTTCGCGCCTTTGGGCGAGCTCTCGGCGTGCGCGCGCGGCGCTGCGAAGAGGCCGCCGCCTGCGAGCGAAAGTCCGATCGCGCCCGCGTAGCGCAGCAGTTCGCGGCGCGTGAGGCGGCCGGCTGCGAATTCGTCGAGGGCGTGCTGGCCGAGCTCGCCGGCAGCGCTGCGTGCGGTGTCGAGTGCGAAGTGGACTGGATGGCGATCCGCGGAATTCTTCATCGAATGGTGTTCCGTTGGTTCTATCGGGCTACGCGCGCCATTGAGCGGGCTCCGGTGCTTCGGGTCCAACCCGGCGCAACGGAATGCGATGGCGCGCGACGACGGCATGGGTCCAGTGTAAGCGATTGCTGCATGTCGCGACCCGAGGTGCGCTGGCCGGCGGCCGGGTCAATGATCGTGCGGATGCTTGTGGATCGGATCGACCCAGTACACCGTTTCGGGCGCTTCGACTGCGTCGATATTCAGGTTCACGACGACCGCTTCGTTATCGCTGCGCACGAGCACGCATTCGAGCGGATCGTCGGTGCTCGCGTTGATTTCCTGATGCGGCACGTACGGCGGCACGAAGATGAAGTCGCCAGGGCCGGCTTCCGCGGTGAATTCGAGGTGCTCGCCCCAGCGCATGCGTGCCTGGCCGCGCACCACGTAGATCACGCTTTCCAGCGCGCCGTGATGATGGGCGCCCGTTTTCGCGTTCGGATGAATCGTGACGGTACCGGCCCAGATTTTCTGCGCACCGACGCGCGCCGCGTTGATCGCGGCGGCGCGGTTCATGCCGGGCGTCTGTGCCGTGTTGCTGTCCAGCTGGTCGCCCCTGATGACCTTCACGCCGTGCTCGCGCCAGTCTACCGGCTCTGACGGCGGGGTGTCGTGGTCATGCGGATGGTCGTGATCGTGGGTCATCGTGTGTCTCCTCGCTGGCCTCGCGCGGCGGCGCTGTCCCGCATTCTTGCACGTTCAAAAACGCGTGTGGGGTTGTCCGGTCCGCGCGGCGGCGCGGATGTAAAAAAAGCCCGTCCTTGCGGAACGGGCTTCGAGTACCTTCTTCAAGCGCAGCGTAAAACGTGCTGCAACGTCCGCCTTACTTGTGCTTCGCGTTGATCACGGCTTCAGCGACGTTGTTCGGCGTCTCGGCGTAGTGCTTGAACTCCATCGTGTACGTCGCGCGGCCCTGGGTCGCCGAACGCAGCGACGTCGAGTAGCCGAACATTTCCGCGAGCGGCACTTCGGCGCGCACCAGCTTGCCGCCGCCGCCCGCGATGTCTTCCATGCCTTGCACCATGCCACGACGGCTCGACAGGTCGCCCATCACGTTGCCCATGAAGTCTTCGGGCGTTTCCACTTCGACGGCCATCATCGGTTCGAGCAGCACCGGCTTCGCCTTGCGCATTGCTTCCTTGAACGCCATCGAACCGGCCATGCGGAACGCGTTTTCATTCGAGTCGACATCGTGGTACGAGCCGAACGTCAGCGTGACCTTCACGTCGACCACCGGGTAGCCCGCCAGCACGCCGGCCTTCAGCGTTTCGATAATGCCCTTGTCGACCGCGGGGATGAATTCGCGCGGAATCACACCGCCCTTGATCGCATCGACGAACTCGTAGCCCTTGCCTTGCGGCGCCGGCTCCAGCGTGATCACCGCGTGCCCATACTGGCCGCGGCCGCCCGACTGCTTGACGAACTTGCCCTCGACGTCCTCGACCTTGGTGCGCACCGTTTCGCGATACGCGACCTGCGGCTTGCCGACCGTCGCTTCCACGCCGAACTCGCGCTTCATCCGGTCGACGAGAATTTCCAGGTGAAGCTCGCCCATGCCGGAGATGATCGTCTGGCCGGATTCTTCATCCGTCTGCACGCGGAACGACGGGTCTTCCTGCGCGAGACGATTGAGCGCGATGCCCATCTTTTCCTGGTCGACCTTGGTCTTCGGCTCGACGGCCTGCGAGATCACCGGTTCCGGGAAGATCATCTTTTCAAGGATGATCACATGTTGCGGATCGCACAGCGTGTCGCCCGTGGTCGCTTCTTTCAGGCCGACTGCCGCGGCAATGTCGCCGCAGTAGACTTCCTTGATTTCCTTGCGCTCGTTCGCGTGCATCTGCAGGATCCGGCCAAGGCGCTCTTTCTTCTCCTTGACCGCGTTGTAGACGGTGTCGCCCGAATTCACCACGCCCGAATAGACGCGGAAGAAAATCAGCTGGCCGACGAACGGGTCCGTCATGATCTTGAACGCCAGCGCCGAGAACGGATCGTCGTCTTTCGGATGACGCTCGATTTCGTTGTCGTGCTCGTCGTGGCCGGTGATGGCCGGCACGTCGGCGGGCGACGGCAGGTAGTCGATCACGGCGTCGAGCATCGCCTGCACGCCCTTGTTCTTGAACGCGCTGCCGCACAGCATCGGCACGATCTCGTTGGCGATGGTGCGCACGCGGATGCCGTGCCTGATTTCTTCTTCGGTCAGCGTTTCGCCGCCCAGATACTTGTCGAGCAGTTCCTCGCTGGCTTCGGCGGCGGCCTCGACCATCTTGTCGTGCCATTCCTTCGCGGTGTCCGCGAGTTCAGCCGGAATCTCCCGATACTCGAACTTGATGCCCTGATTCTCTTCGTCCCAGACGATCGCCTTCATCTTGACGAGGTCGACGACGCCCTGGAAATGTTCCTCGGCGCCAATCGGGATCTGGATCGGCACCGCGACGCCTTTCAGGCGATCGCCGATCTGCCGCTGCACGCGGAAGAAATCGGCGCCGACGCGGTCCATCTTGTTGACGAACGCAATGCGCGGCACCTTGTACTTGTTCGCCTGGCGCCACACGGTTTCGGACTGCGGCTGAACACCGCCGACCGAGTCGTACACCATGCACGCGCCGTCGAGCACGCGCATCGAGCGCTCGACTTCGATCGTGAAGTCGACGTGTCCCGGGGTGTCGATGATGTTGATCCGGTGTTCCGGATAGTTGCCGGCCATGCCTTTCCAGAACGCCGTGGTCGCGGCCGACGTGATCGTGATGCCGCGCTCCTGTTCCTGTTCCATCCAGTCCATTGTCGCCGCACCGTCGTGAACCTCGCCGATCTTGTGGGTCACGCCGGTGTAGAACAGGATGCGTTCCGTGGTGGTGGTTTTGCCGGCATCGATGTGAGCGCTGATACCAATGTTCCGGTAGCGTTCAATGGGAGTCTTTCTGGGCACGTGAATCTCCTTGGAAAGGCGCGCCGGTGGGAGGCGTCGGGCTTCGGCTTGCGCCGGCCGGACGACCGCGGTGCTGCGGTGTAAAGACCATAAGCATAGCGCTACCGTCAGGCTTTTGCAGGAATCTTGCTGGACGGGCCGGCCGGGGCCGCACGCGCTACCCTGGGCCGGCCGGCGCCCGGACGCAAGTGGCGCGTTCACGCGGCATCCGCCGGTTTCGGGCGACAACCGCGGCACGAAAAGCGGAAAGGCCGGCGATCCCTGGACGGGGTATCGCCGGCCTTTCCGGTGCATGATGCGCGATCTTGTCGACGACCGCTGTGCTTTATTGCGGCGCGGGCAGACCCTGAATCTTCATGCCTGGCTTGATGCCTTTATCCGTGAACCAGCCCTTGCTCATTTCGAGCACATACACGCCGTTGTTCTTCGGGCAGTGATTGTTGGTGGTTTCGGCCTGCATTTCGTCGATGTCGGTGATCGTGCCGTCGGCACGCATGAACGCGACCGAAAGCGGAATCAACGTGTTTTTCATCCAGAAGCAATGTACGGCGTTTTCGTTGAAGACGAAAATCATGCCTTCGTTCGGCGCGAGCTTCGTGCGGTACATGAGGCCCTGTTCGCGGTCTGCATCGTTCGCGGCAACGGCGGCATCGATCACGAACATACCGGCGGTGAGCTTCACGCGCGGAAACTCGCCAGGCTGCTTCGCGCCGGACGGCATCTGCTGCGCGTATGCGTCATTCGAACCGGTGGCGACGAACGAAAGGGCCGCGACGGGCAGGGCAATCGCAAGCGCGAAACGCGCGACGAGTGAACGCAAGGTGATTCGCACGACGGGACTCCTGACTGGAACTTGACCCGCGCATGTTACGCGAGGGCGTCAAAAAAGAAAAAGGCAGAGTGCCTTGCGGCCTTCTGCCTTTCAACGCCGTAAGAACGGCCGTACTGCTGGTTCTTGACTGCGTTTTTACAGCAAACTTACTCCGAAGCGCCCGAAGCTGCAGCAGCAGCTGCTGCCTTCTTGTGCGACTTCTTGTGCGTCGACTTCTTCGTTGCCTTCTTTGCCGTAGCAGCTGCCGGAGCCGATGCTTCCGGTGCCGAAGCTTGTGCGAATGCTGCCGTTGCGAAGAGGCCAGCGACCAGAGCGGCGATCAGTTTGTTCATTTTGTAAATCCTCAGCATGAGTTGCAGTTAATTAACCAACGACCCGGTTCTTGAGTCAGATCGGTAAACGTGCCATCCGCCTTTCGGTTGACAGCGATATCGAACAAAGCTTCGATGACGTCTGCCAGCGTCCGGACCTCATGTGTTCGCCGCGAGAGCGGCTTGCACAAAGGCCCTAAGGCTGAATGCCGGATAGCTTCGGATGGCATCTGCGTCGAATAACGCGTGAGGTTACGAGGCGGTTGACGCGATTTTTCGCGAAAATTCTTGCATGACTGCGAATGCGCGAACGCCGATCGTTGCCGCGCTTCGCATCGGGAGGAGAAATGACTGGCCGTACAACAGCCGGCATCGAAAACGCGCTTGACGTGTGCGTATTGCGAACGTGCGGCGAATCACGCGATACCGTTCCACGGCGCCTGCGATGACACATCGATATGCTCGCCGGGCGCGAGCCCGAGCGCGAAGATATCGAGCGCGCCGACTCCAACCCGCACGAGCCGCAGCGTGGGAAATCCGACCGCTGCTGTCATCCGTCGAACCTGGCGGTTCTTGCCTTCGGTGATCGAAAGTTCGATCCACGTCGTGGGAATGGCCGCGCGAAAGCGGATCGGCGGCGTGCGCGGCCAGAGCGATCCGGGCGGCTCGACACACTCCGCGCGACACGGACGCGTCACGTAATCGCCGAGATCGACGCCGCGTGCGAGCTTCGCGAGATCGTCGGCTGAAGGCGCGCCTTCCACTTGCGCCCAGTAGCGCTTGACGAGTTTGTGACGCGGCTCGGCGATGCGCGCCTGCAGCGCGCCGTCGTCGGTGAGCAGCAGCAGACCTTCGCTATCCGAGTCTAGACGGCCGGCGGGATAGACGCCGGGCGTCTTGACCCAGTCCGCGAGCGACGCGCGCGTCTCGTGCGGCGAGAACTGGCAGATTGTGCCGAATGGCTTGTTGAGCGCGATAAGACGCATGCAATAGATTCCAGTGGCCGTGCCGCATCCATGGGCGACGCAGGCGACGGTTCCGCTGTGTGGCGGATCGCGGGATATTAATGCATAATACGGAACGACATCTCTTATGTCTTATATAAGACATAAGAGAGGGTGGCGCTTTCTTCCGTTCGCGTTACCCGGGTTTGGTGATTTTCCTGCTCGGACCTCACCCATGCGTGTGCGATAGCGTGGGCTAGAATAGCGGCCTGGCCGCTTGCGGGCGTCCGGCATTGCGCGTGTCGAGGAGCGCCCGGTTCCACAGTCCCCATCAGCTTCCATATCGTTGCTTCTACCAGCATAGCTATCACGGAGTCCGATCATGCCGTATCAGCACATCAAGGTTCCGACGGGCGGTGACAAGATCACCGTCAACGCGGATTACTCGCTCAACGTGTCCGACCAGCCGATCATTCCTTATATCGAAGGCGATGGTACGGGCCTCGACATCACGCCGGTGATGATCAAGGTCGTCGACGCCGCGCTCGAGAAAGCGTACGCGGGCAAGCGGAAGATTCACTGGATGGAAATCTACGCGGGCGAAAAGGCGACGAAAGTGTACGGCCCGGACGTGTGGCTGCCGGAAGAAACGCTCGAGGTGCTGAAGGAATACGTGGTGTCGATCAAGGGACCGCTGACGACGCCGGTTGGCGGCGGCATCCGTTCGCTGAACGTCGCGCTGCGCCAGGAACTCGACCTGTATGTATGTCTGCGTCCGGTGCAGTACTTCAAGGGCGTGCCATCTCCCGTGCGTGAGCCGGAGAAGACCAACATGGTGATCTTCCGCGAGAACTCGGAAGACATCTACGCCGGCATCG
>CALFSF010000355.1 GCA_937917025.1 uncultured Paraburkholderia sp. | reverse complement strand
TGTGTTCGCTGTCGACCGGCAGCAGGATCGCGCCGTTGTCACGCACCGCGTCCATGAAGATCGCGCCCGACATCACCAGCGCTTCCTTGTTGGCAAGCAGGATGCGCTTGCCGGCGCGCGCCGCGGCCAGGCTCGGCGCGAGACCCGCCGCGCCGACGATCGCCGCGACCACCGTATCGCAGCCGTCGCTCTTCGATATGTCGACGAGCGCCTGCGGGCCGTACGCGACTTCGGTCTTGCAGCCGGCCTCGCGCAGCTTCGTCGCGACGTGCGCGGCCGTGGCCGCATCGCCGACGACGGCCACTTCGGGCGAAAAGCGCAGACACTGCTCGACGAGCTTGTCGCCGTTGCGGTGCGCGCTCAGCGCGTAGACCGAGAAACGCTCGGGATGACGCGCCACGACGTCAAGCGTGCTGTCTCCAATCGAGCCCGTGGAACCGAGCAGAGTTAATCGTTTTTGCATGTCTCTTTCTCTAGCCGAGCAGCAGCATCGCAAGCGGCAGCACCGGCAATAACGCGTCGATACGGTCGAGGACGCCGCCGTGCCCCGGCAGCAGGCCACTGGAATCCTTCACGCCAGCCTGGCGCTTCAGCATCGACTCGAACAGGTCGCCGACGACGCTGAATATCACCAGCACGGTCAGCGCAATGAGCGCCCGCAGGGCGCCATGGCGCTCCAGCAGCGCCGAATACAGGGTCGGCTCGAACGCATGGACGGCGACGGCCACGATGGCCACGACCAGCACGGCAACCCAGCCGCCCAGCGCGCCTTCCCAGGTCTTTCCCGGGCTGATGGCAGGTGCGAGTTTATGCCTGCCGAATGCCTTACCGGAGAAGTATGCGCCGATATCGGCCAGCCATACCACTAGCAGCAGCGAGAGCACGAACGGCACGCCGGCCATGCGGGCCGCGACCAGCGCATGCCAGCAGGCGACGAATACCAGCAGGCCGGCGACCAGCAGGAAACCGCGCCAGGCGCCCTGCGCGAGCGTCGGCTTGCGCAGCAGGACGAATGGCCCGACGAGCACCCAGAAGACCGAAGCCGCCTGAAAAAGCGGCCGGGGTTGCTCGACACCCGTGCCGAGCTTCGTGCTCGCGACGAGCGCCACAGCGGCGACCAGCGCATAAACGACCGGACCAGCACCACCCAGCTTCAGGAGGCGCGCCCATTCCCAGGCGGCGAAGACGACGACGAACGCGATCAGCGCGCCAAACGCGCCCACGGGAGCCAGGAAGGTGACCGGCAGAAAGACAGCCAGCAGGACGATCGCCGTGATGACACGGGTTTTTAGCATGGAAGCGAATCGACGTTCTGCGATTGCGGTTCGAGCTGCGCGCTCGTGCGGCCGAAGCGGCGCTCGCGCTCCGCATAGGATTCGATGGCGTGACCGAGCGCGTCGGCGTCGAAATCCGGCCAGAAGGTATCGGTGAAATAGAACTCGGTGTACGCGAGCTGCCACAGCAGGAAGTTGCTGATGCGCTGCTCGCCGCCGGTACGGATGAAGAGATCCGGTTCCGGCGCGTAGGCCATCGCCAGATGTTCGGCGAAGGCCTCCTCGGTCACTTCAACAGCGCGGCCCGCCGCGACCGACTGGTCAACCAGCTTGCGGGTCGCCTGCATGACGTCCCAACGCCCGCCGTAATTGGCGGCGATGGTCAGCGTAAGGCGGGTATTGCGCGCGGTTTTCGTCTCCGCGCGACGAATCAGGTCCTGAATGCGCGTATCGAACATCGCGAGATCGCCGACCACGCGCAGACGGATGCCGTTCGCGTGCAGCTTGCCGATTTCGCGCTCCAGCGCGGTCACGAAGAGGCGCATCAGGAACGACACTTCGTCGTTCGGACGACGCCAGTTCTCGGAGCTGAACGCGAACAGCGTCAGATACTCGACGCCGCGGCGGGCACACGCCTCGACGGTGGCCCGCACCGCGTCGACGCCACGCGTATGGCCCGCCACGCGCGGCAGCCGGCGTTGCGTCGCCCAACGGCCATTGCCGTCCATGATGATCGCGATATGTCGCGGCACCGTCGCGACATCAGGCACGCGAACGGTAGAGCTGGTATAGGTCATGGCCGTCGGGACAAAGACTGCAAAAATGAAGTAAGACCGTGAAGAGACTGGAGCCGGACGGCTTCAGACCGTCATGATCTCGGCTTCCTTGGTCGTCACGAGCTTGTCGATTTCCGCGACGAACCGGTCCGTCAGCTTCTGGACATCGTCACCGGCGCGACGCTCGTCGTCTTCGGAGATTTCCTTGTCTTTCACGAGCTTCTTCAGTTGCTCGTTCGCGTCACGGCGCAGGTTGCGCACCGCGATCTTGGCCGTTTCGGCCTCGCTCTTGACGACCTTCGTCAGCTCGCGGCGGCGTTCCTCGGTCAGCGCGGGCATCGGGACGCGGATCACGTCGCCCTGCGTGGCCGGGTTCAGGCCCAGGTCCGATTCGCGGATCGCCTTCTCGACGACCTGCACCATCTTCTTTTCCCACGGCTGCACGCCGATCGTGCGCGCGTCGATCAGCGTCAGGTTCGCGACCTGCGAGATCGGCACCGGCGAGCCGTAATAATCGACCTGGATGTGGTCCAGCAGCCCCGTATGGGCGCGGCCCGTACGGACTTTCGACAGATCGTTCTTGAACGCTTCGATCGTGCGCTGCATTTTCTGGTCAGCGCCCTTCTTGATGTCAGCCACAGACATGATTAAACCTCCGAACCTTTAAATCGGTGCAGGCCGGCCGGCACGCATGAGCGGCGACCTGGGCCCGCGTTCAAGCCCACTTTACGTGGAAGGGAGTTTACACGTGGACGAGTGTGCCTTCGTCCTCGCCTTGTACGATGCGCTTGAGCGCGCCCGGCTTGACGATCGAAAACACCCGGATCGGCAGCTTCTGGTCGCGGCACAGCGCAAACGCGGTCGCGTCCATGACCTGCAGATTGCGGCCGATCGCCTCGTCGAAGCTGATCGTGGTATAGCGCGTCGCGGACGCATCCTTTTTCGGATCGGCCGAATAGACGCCGTCGACCTTCGTCGCCTTCAGCACGACTTCCGCGCCGATTTCCGAGCCGCGCAGCGCGGCGGCCGTATCCGTCGTGAAGAACGGGTTGCCGGTGCCGGCCGCGAAAATCACGACCTTGCCCTCTTCCAGTTGACGAATGGCGCGCGGGCGGATGTACGGCTCGACGACCTGGTCCATGCGCAGCGCGGACTGCACGCGCGCCTCGATACCGGCGTGGCGCATTGCGTCCTGCAGCGCCAGCGCGTTCATCATCGTCGCGAGCATCCCCATGTAATCGGCCGTCGCGCGGTCCATACCGGCCGCGCCGCCCGCGACGCCCCGGAAAATATTGCCGCCGCCAATCACCACCGCCAGCTGCGTACCGAGTTGCACGACCTCGGCCACGTCCGCCACCATTCTTTCGATCGTCAGGCGGTTGATGCCGAATGCATCGTCGCCCATGAGAGCTTCGCCGGAGAGTTTGAGGAGGACGCGTTTATAGGCAGTGGGCATAGAGATATCCGGATCGCGCTGAAGAGGACGACAACAACATCGAACTGTAGGGGTGAAATGCTGATTCGGGCAAGCGCCGCCAGAATATCGGGCCCGAAGGTCCGGCCCGGGCGGCTGTCGTGCGGGGATCAACCCGCGAAACAGCCCGCGTCTGACCGCGTGGCGCTGCCGGCCGCGACAGGGTCTTGCCCCGCCGCGGGTCAAACGTTACTGCGATACGGCTTATTGCTGCTTTGCAGCAGCGACCTGCGCGGCCACTTCGGCAGCGAAGTCGTCCTGCTTCTTCTCGATGCCTTCGCCGACGACGAACAGCGCGAACTTCTGCACGCTCGTGTTCGCGGCCTTCAGCATCTGTTCGATCGTCTGCTTGTCGTTCTTGACGAACGGCTGGTTCAGCAGCGACACCTCCTTCAGATACTTCTGGACGCTGCCATCGACCATCTTCGCGACGATTTCAGCCGGCTTGCCCGATTCGGCGGCCTTCTGTTCAGCAATGCTGCGTTCCTTGGCGATCAGGTCAGCCGGCACTTCGTCCGACGACAGCGAGACCGGCTTCATCGCGGCGATGTGCATCGCGACGTCCTTGCCGACCTGCTCTTCGGCGCCCGTGTACTCGACCAGCACGCCGATACGCGTGCCGTGCAGGTACGCCGCCAGCTTGTTAGCCGTTTCGAAGCGCACGAAACGGCGGATCGACAGGTTTTCACCGATCTTGCCAACCAGCGCGAGACGCACCGCGTCGACCGTCGAGCCTTCCAGCGGCAGCGCCGACAGGGCCGCGACGTCAGCCGGGTTTTGCGTTGCGACCAGCTGGGCAACGGTGTTCGAGAAAGCGAGGAAGTCGTCGTTCTTCGAAACGAAGTCGGTTTCGCAGTTCAGTTCGACGATCGCGCCCGCGTTGCCGCCGATGAACGAAGCGATCACGCCTTCAGCCGTCACGCGCGATGCCGCCTTGCTGGCCTTGTTGCCGAGCTTCACGCGCAGCAGTTCTTCAGCACGGGCCATGTCGCCTTCTGCTTCCGTCAGGGCCTTCTTGCATTCCATCATCGGCGCGTCGGTCTTCGCGCGCAGTTCTGCAACCA
>CALFSF010000354.1 GCA_937917025.1 uncultured Paraburkholderia sp. | reverse complement strand
CCGGGCGACCGTCGAATTCGTCGTGCGGGATGCCCTGGTTTTTCATCCATGAGCGATGCAGAAAGCCGTCGCGATCCTTCAGGCCGAACCAGGCCTGGCTGCGAAGCGGCTTCGCGTTCTTTTTGGAATCAGCCATGAAAACTCCTGTTTTTTATCGTTGCGACGGGCGCGAGAGGGCACGCGTCAATGCACGCGTTTGCTGCGGCGGTACTGGTCGAACAGCACCGCGAGCAACAGAATTCCGCCGCGAATCAGATATTGATAGAAAGTCGGCACGTTCATCAGGCTCATCGCGTCCTGCACCGAGCCCATGATCAACACGCCAACGAGTACGCCAGAAATCGTCGCCACGCCGCCCGTCAGCGACACGCCGCCGAGCACGCAGGCGGAAATCACGCCGAGTTCGAGACCCACCGATGTTTTCGGATCGCCGAGGCTCATCCGCGACGCGAGCATCACGCCCGCGAAGCCGGTCACGAGCCCTTGCAGCACGAACACGGTGATCTTGATGCGCGTCACCGGCAAGCCCGCGAGCAACGCCGCTTCGCTGTTGCCGCCGACGGCCAGTACGTTCTTGCCGAACACGGTTTTCTTCAGCAGGAAACCGAACAGCACAAAGCCGACGATGTTGCTCCAGATCGGATACGAAATGCCGAGAAACGAGCCGCCGCCGAGGTCGAAAAACCGTTCTTCGGAGATCATGACCGCATCGCCGTTCGAGGTGATGAACGCGAGGCCGCGCACGACTTCCATCATCGCGAGCGTGACGATCAGCGAGTTGATTTTGTAGCGCGCCACCAGCATGCCGTTCACGAGCCCGACCGCGCCGCCCGCCAGCACGCCTCCGGCTACGCCGAGCACGACGCTATGCGTCGCGGTAATCAGCGTCGACGCCACGACGCCCGAAAACGCGACGATCGACGCGACGGAAAGATCCACTTCGCCAAGCGCGAGCACGAACATCATCGTCACGGAGATCGAGCCGATCAGCGTGACCGACAGCAGCAGGCCCTGGATGTTGCGCGAGCTGAGAAAGTCCGGCACCGTCACGGCCAGCACCGCGAACAGGATGAGAAACACCATCACGATGCCGGACTTGTTGATGAGATCCCACGTGCGCGCCGCGCGTGAGCCGACGCCAGCCGATACGCGCGGCGGCGGTGGCGGCGCGGAAGAATTGGTGGATTGCGTTTGCATGTTGTCTGTTCCCGTTTCGATTGCCTGATTCGCGCGCTGGTGTGTCAGCGCGGCAGCGCGAGCTTGATGAGTGCGTCGGGCGTTGCCTGCGCCTTGGGCAGGTCGCCCGTGATGCGGCCTTCCTTCATCACGAGGATGCGATCGGCGACGCCGATCACTTCCGCGAGGTCGCTCGACACGACGATCACCGTGCGGCCCGCTTCGGCGAGCCCGTACAGCAGGCCGTAGATCTCGCTGCGCGCGCCGACGTCGATGCCGCGCGTCGGCTCGTCCATCAGGAACACGTCGATTTCCTCGGCGAGCCAGCGCGACAGGATCACCTTCTGCTGGTTGCCGCCCGACAGCGTGCCAATCGCCGTGTCGCCACTGCGCGTCTTGATCGCGAGCTTCGCGATGTATTCCTTCGAGGTCTGCGCTTCCTTGCGGCCGTTGAGCACGTTGAAGCGGCTGAAGTGGCGGCGGCAGCTGATGTTCAGGTTGTCCGAGACCGAGGCGATCGTGACGATGCCTTCCTGCTTGCGATCCTCCGGACAGAGCGCGACACCGGCGCGCACCGCGTCGCGCGGCGTGGCGAACTGCATGCGCTTGCCCTTGAGCGTGACTTCTCCCGCCGTGGGCCTGACCGCGCCGTAGATCAGCTTCATCAGCTCGGAGCGGCCCGCGCCGACAAGACCAAAGAAGCCGACGATTTCGCCCGCGTGCGCCGTGAAGGAAGCCGGCTCCGAGAGACCCGGTCCCATCAGTCCGTTGACGTCGAGCTGCACGGCGCCCACTTCGCGCGGACGATAGCCGTACACGTCGCTGATCGAGCGGCCCACCATGCAGCTGATGAGCCGGTCGCGTTCGAGCCCGTCGACGTCCTCGAACGTCTCGATGCGTCGTCCGTCGCGAAACACGGTGACGCGGTCGCACAGTTCGTAGACTTCGTCCATCCGGTGCGTGACGTAGATGATCGCGCGGCCTTCGGCCTTCAACGCACGGATGATGCGGAAAAGCTGCGCCGTTTCGCGTGACGAAAGCGAGCTCGTCGGTTCATCGAACGCGATCACGCGCGCGTCGCGCATCAACGCCTTGCCGATTTCGATCATCTGCCGCTGGCCGATCGACAGACGCTTCACCTGCACCGACGGATCGATCTTCTCACCGAGCCGGTCGAGTTCATGAATGGCGCGTTTGACCAGCGCCTTCTCGTCGAGCACGCCGAAGCGGTTCGGCAACGCGCCGAGCATCAGGTTTTCCGCGACCGTCAGTTCCGGTACGAGATGCAGTTCCTGATAGATGATCGCGATGCCGGCTTCGATTGCCGCCTTCGTCGTGGCGAACTGCTGCACGGCGCCGTTGAGCGACAACGTGCCCGCTTCGGGGTGGTTCACGCCCGAGAGCACCTTGAGCAGCGTCGATTTGCCCGCGCCGTTTTCGCCCATGAGACCGTGTACTTCGCCGCGACGCACGCCGAGCGACACCTGATCGAGCGCGAGCACGCCCGGAAAGCGCACGGTAATACCTTCCAGCTGGAGATACGGATCGACGGCGCGCGTGTCGAGCGCCGTCGTTTCGTCTTGAGATAAACCGGTCATCGAATGCCTCTTGCTGATGGGGCGGGGCACACGACGCCAGACGCGTCGTGCGCCCCGCACATGCATCCTTAGATACCCAGATCCTGACGCACCTGCTGCCAGTTGCTGCGCACCATCAGCTTGGACAGGATCGGCAGGCCGAAGCCCGCGGTCTTGCCGGTAC
>CALFSF010000353.1 GCA_937917025.1 uncultured Paraburkholderia sp. | reverse complement strand
ATCCGGATTGCGCCGTCCAGACGGATCACTTCCCCGTTGAGCATCGGATTGTCGAGAATCTGTTTGACGAGCATTGCGTATTCCACCGGTTTGCCGAGGCGCGGCGGGAACGGCACCATCGCGCCGAGCGCGTCCTGCACGTCCTGCGGCATGCCGAGCAGCATCGGCGTTTCGAAGATGCCAGGCGCGATCGTCATCACGCGGATCGCGTTGCGCGACAGGTCGCGCGCGACCGGCAGCGTCATGCCGACGATGCCGCTCTTCGACGCCGCATATGCCGCCTGACCGATCTGCCCGTCGAACGCGGCCACCGATGCCGTGTTGACGATCACGCCGCGTTCGCCGTTCGCGTTCGTCTCGTTCTTCGACATCGCCGCGGCCGCGAGCCGGATCATGTTGAACGTGCCGATCAGATTGATCGAGATGGTTTTGACGAAGGAGTCGAGCGGATGCGGGCCGTCCTTGCCCACCGTCTTGATGGCCGGCGCGACGCCCGCGCAGTTGATCAGGCCGCGCAGCGTGCCGGCCTGTGTCGCCGCCGCGACTGCCTGGGTGGCGTCATCTTCGCGGCTGACGTCGCACTTCACGAACACGCCGTTCAGTTCCTTCGCGAGCGCGTTGCCGGCGTCCACGTTCAGATCGGCCAGCACGACCTTGCCGCCGTTTTCAACGATGAGGCGCGCCGTGGCCGCGCCGAGGCCAGATGCACCACCGGTGATGAGAAATACGTTGTCGCGAATGTCCATGACAGCTCCTGTTGTTCCGGTCGTCGGCCGGTCGTATTGGATAGGGTTGACGGGCGATTGTAGCCGCTGAAAATTCCGTTGCCACTCTCCGGGGCGGGGTGGCTGCGCGGCTGAACACAGCCGCGCGGGCAATAAAAAACCCGCCATGGCAGCGGGTCCCTTAATGGCGTTCCGAACGCGCTTACTTCAACGCGTCGAACACGCGCGCGCGGATTTCGTCCACAGTGCCGAGGCCCGAAATGCGGCGGTACGCCGGCGCCTTCAGACCGTTTTCGTCGCCGCGGCTCGCCCAGTCGTTGTAATACTGGATCAGCGGCTTCGTCTGCGCGACGTACACGTCGAGGCGCTTCCTGACGGTTTCTTCCTTGTCGTCGTCGCGCTGGATCAACGGCTCGCCGGTGACGTCATCGGTGTTCTCGACTTTCGGCGGATTGAACTTCACGTGATACGTGCGGCCCGACGCCGGATGCATGCGGCGACCGCTCATGCGCACGATGATCTCGTCGAACGGGACGTCGATTTCCAGCACGTAGTCGATCGCGACGCCGGCCTGCTTCATGGCTTCGGCCTGCGGCAGCGTGCGCGGAAAACCGTCGAACAGATAGCCGTTCGCGCAGTCCGGCTCGCGCAGACGTTCCTTCACGAGGTTGATGATGAGTTCGTCGGTGACGAGTTCGCCTGCATCCATGAAGCGCTTTGCCTCGAGGCCGAGCGGCGTGCCGGCCTTGACGGCCGCGCGCAGCATGTCGCCCGTGGAAATCTGCGGGATGCCGAACTTTTCCTTGATGTAGTTTGCCTGGGTGCCCTTTCCCGCACCGGGGGCGCCCAACAGGATCAAACGCATGGTGATATCTCCAGATCTATGTGAATTCTGTGGTGGCGCGAGGCAGACGGAATGTCGGCAAAACTTCGCTCAGTACGTTTCTGAAACCCGTGTGCATGCAGTGGCCCTCGCGCAGCACGTCGTGAACGACGGCGCTGCAAGGCTGCCAGCGGCACAGACGGGGAAACCCTGACGAAGCATGGCTCCGGGCGGCTCGCGCAACCGTTTGATTATGCCATGGGTTTTTATGCTCGCGACCCGAATAACGCCCGTACGCGAGCGAGATCGGCCGGTGTATCGACGCCGGGCAACGGCGCTTCCTGCGTGACGAGCACCGCGATGCGCTCGCCGTGCCACATCGCGCGCAACTGTTCGAGCACCTCGGCCTGTTCGATCGGCGAAAGCGTGAGCGTCGGGTACGTACGCAGGAATTTCGCGCGATACGCATAGAGGCCGATGTGCCGGTAGACGTGCGCGAGCGCGGGCGGCGCGGGCATCGCGGCGACGTCGGGCCAGTGCGGCTGATACGCGTCGCGCGCCCACGGAATCGGCGCGCGCGAGAAGTAGAGCGCGACGCTTCGGGCGTCGAGCACGACCTTCACGACGTTCGGATTGAAGACTTCGGCGGGATCGGTGATCGGGTGCGCGGCGGTGGCGATCGCACAGCCGCTGTTCGCGGCCAGATGCGACGCCACGCCGCGCACGAGTGCCGGGTCGATCAACGGCTCGTCGCCCTGTACGTTGACGACGATCGTGTCGTCGCTCCAGCCGAAATGCGCGGCGACTTCGGCGAGCCGGTCCGTGCCCGACGGATGGTCGGCGCGCGTCAGCATCGCTTCGATCCCGTGCGCGCGGGCGACGTCGAGCACCGCTTGCGCGTCCGACGCGATCAGCACCTGCTGCGCGCCCGATTCGAGCGCGCGTTCGGCGACGCGCACGACCATCGGCTTGCCGCCGATATCGGCGAGCGGCTTGTCCGGCAGACGCGTGGATGCGAGCCGTGCCGGAACGACGGCGATGAACGGCGGGGCGGCAGGACGGGGAGATTCAGTCATGGGACGGACTTGACGGCTCGTGAGAGCCCGCAGCGCATCCGGCGTTCGATACTCGAAGCGGCAAGCCGGAAGCACAAAGGTACGGGCGTGAGGAAGAGGCGGGGACCGCGTGCAGGGCGCAGCGAAGCGCCGCGATTGTAGACGCGTGAGTCGGGGCGTTACGCGTCCGGAGCCGGGCCGGACGGACCGGCCGGGTCGACCAGCGTGCCTTCGACGGTTTGACGCGCTTCATCGACGAGCATCACGGGAATGCCGTCACGGATCGGATAGGCCAGCTTGTCGGCGTTGCAGATCAGTTCCTGCGCGGCGCGGTCGTAGCTGAGCGGGCCCTTGCAGATCGGGCAGACGAGAATTTCAAGCAGGCGAGCGTCCACGGACTTTCTCCACGACTAAAGCGATAAGGCGGTGATCCAGCGCGGCTTCGACCGGGACAACCCAGATCCGCGCATCATGCCAGGACCCCAATTTTACCGCATCCTTTTCCGTGATCAGGATGGCGTCCGCATCGACGTCGGCGAAAGGGTTCGTCGCGTACGCGTAATGATCGGGCAGCGCGCGCGTGACGGGCGCGAGGCCGGCGGCTCGCAGCGTCGCGAAAAAGCGCTCCGGTGAGCCGATGCCGGCGGCGGCCAGCACCCGGTCGCCGGTGAATTGCGCGAGCGGGCGGCGCAGCGCGGGCCGCTCGAGATGCCATGCGTCGCCAGGCGTGAGCGCGAGCGCGAAGGTGTCGGGCCACGCGGGCAGCGCGCGGTCATAGGGATTGTTGATGAGCGTGGCGTCCCGCCGCCGCGACAGCGGCTCGCGCAACGGCCCCGCCGGCAGCAGGAAGCCGTTGCCGCCCAGCCGGTGATCGAACACGACGAGCTCGACGTCGCGCGCGAGCCTGTAGTGCTGCAGGCCGTCGTCGCTGACGATGATGTCGACATCGGCGTGCGCGGCGCACAACGCTTCGGCCGCGGCCACGCGATCGGGGCAGACCCAGACGGGCGCGCCCGTGCGACGCGCGATGAGGAGCGGCTCATCGCCCGCCAGCTGCGCCGGCGAAGCCGGCGTGACCGGCGTGGCGCGCATGATCTTCGCGCCGTAGCCGCGTGAGACGATGCCAGGCGTAAAGCCCGCGGAACGCAGGGCCTCGACGAGCGCGATCACGGTCGGCGTCTTGCCGGTTCCGCCGACCGTCACGTTGCCGACCACCACGACTGGCACCCCTACGCGCACGCTTTTCATCCAGCCGAGCGCGAACGCGGCGCGACGCGATGCGGCAATCGTGCCGAACAGGCAGGCAAACGGCGTCAGCGCCCAGGCGAGCGGGCCGCGCCGCTGCCATTCCCGCGCGAGGCGTGCTTCGATCCGGGATTTCAGACCGCTCATGAACGGACCGCCGCAACGGAACGCAGGGAGGGTGAGGTACGCGAGAGGGACAGGGCGGGCAGCAACGCGGGTTCTCCGGATGGTGAACGGGACAGACGGCGACCAGCCGGTCGAGCCGGGCACCGGGCGCGGGCGGCGGCATGAAACGAAAAGGAGCGGGAACCGCTCGAGCCAACAGCCAGCGAGGTGCTTCGGGAAGCCGGCACTCTAGCGCGCGAGCGGCGTACGCCGCAAGTCGGGGAGCGCAAAACGCGTCCCCGGCAATCGTCAAAACGGTGCAGGCGCGCCTGTGGATAACTTTGTGGAGAACCTGGCCTCCGACACCCGCAAAGGGCCACCAGGCTCGCCGCGCATCGCCATGGCTTACGCTTTTGGAGATATAAAACTCATAATAATCAAGCGCATGCCTCGAATTCACGGCCTTCGCGGCGAGGCGGCGAGACGCGGGCGCACGACAGTGCGTCAATGTGGACACTTCCCACATTTTGCACAGTGCGCTGGACGCGATCGGCCAGTCGGTCTATCGTCTGTCCGGCCTGTCAAACTCATTCATCGCATGAATCCCGAAAGTCCTTTTGCATCGTCGTCACAGCCTGGCGGCGAGGTCGTCGTGCCGGTATCGGCGCTCAATCGTGCGATCGGCACGATGCTCGAACGCTCGTTTCCGCTCGTCTGGGTGGCCGGCGAAGTGTCCAATTTCACGCGCGCGGCCAGCGGTCACTGGTACTTTTCGATCAAGGACGCACAGGCGCAGATGCGCTGCGTGATGTTCCGCGGCCGCGCGCAGCATGCCGAATTCACGCCACGCGAGGGCGACCGCATCGAAGTGCGCGCGCTCGTGACGATGTACGAGCCGCGCGGCGAGCTGCAACTGAACGTCGAAGCGGTGCGGCGTACCGGCCAGGGCCGTCTGTACGAAGCGTTCCTGAAGCTGAAGGCGCAGCTCGAAGCCGAGGGCCTGTTCGCGCCCGAGCGCAAGCGCGCGCTGCCGCCGCATCCGCGCGCGATCGGCATCGTCACATCATTGCAGGCCGCCGCGTTGCGCGACGTGCTGACGACGCTTCAGCGCCGCGCGCCGCATATTCCGGTGATCGTCTATCCGGCGCCCGTGCAGGGCGCGGGCGTCAGCGCGAAACTCGCGGCGATGGTCGAGACCGCGAACGCACGGCGCGAAGTCGACGTGCTGATCGTGTGTCGCGGCGGCGGTTCGATCGAAGACCTGTGGGCGTTCAACGAAGAGGTGCTCGCGCGCGCGATCGCTGAAAGCGCGATGCCGGTGGTGAGCGGCGTGGGTCACGAAACCGATTTCACGATCGCCGATTTCGCGGCCGACGTGCGTGCGCCCACGCCGACGGGCGCCGCCGAACTCGTCAGCCCGCAGCGTGTGTTGCTGCTGCGCGATCTCGATCACCGTCACGCCACGCTCGCACGCGGCTTCGGCCGCATGATGGAGCGCCGCGCGCAGCAGCTCGACTGGCTCGCGCGCCGTCTCGTCTCGCCCGCCGAAAGGCTCGCGCGGCAACGCATGCATCTGCATCAGCTTTCCGTCAGGCTCGCTTCGGCGGGCGCGCGGCCAGTGCGTGACGCACGCGGGCGCTTCTCGCTCCTGCAGATGCGCTGGCAGCGCTGGCGTCCCGATCTCGCCGCATATCATGCGAAGGTGACGGGGCTTGCCGAGCGGCTCGAACGCGCGCAGCAGCGTCTGCACGAACGGCAGTCGGCGCGTGTCGCGACGCTCGCCGCGCGGCTCGAGGTGCTGAGTCCGCAACGCACGCTCGAGCGCGGCTACGCGGCATTGCTCGATGCGCAGAACGGTCGTGCGTTGCGCGCGCCGTCGGCGCTGAAACCGGGCCGGCGGCTTACCGTGCATCTCGCCGAAGGTTCCGCCGACATCGCGCTTGCCGACGTGCAGCCGCGTCTTACGGAAGGCTTCTGATTCCGTACTTTTGACCTCGTCACGCACGTTGCATCAGCATGTTTTACGGTGCATCTGCTGCGTGTTCGCGCGATTTTCACCATAAAGACCGGTGGTTTGCACGGTTATTCCTGGTCGCCTACAATCGAGTGCTCTACAGCGTTATCCGCAGACTCCCCATAACACGATACAAGGAACGCAATCATGGAACATACGCTCCCGCCGCTGCCGTTCGCAAAGAACGCACTCGCACCGAACATGTCGGAAGAGACGCTCGAATTTCACTACGGCAAGCATCATCAGACCTATGTGACCAACCTGAACAAGCTGATCCCGGGTACCGAGTTCGAGAACCTGCCGCTGGAAGAAATCGTCAAGAAGTCGTCGGGTGGCGTGTTCAACAACGCAGCGCAAGTCTGGAATCACACGTTCTTCTGGAACAGCCTGTCGCCGAAGGGCGGCGGTGCGCCGACCGGCAAGCTCGCTGACGCGATCAACGCGAAGTGGGGTTCCTACGACAAGTTCAAGGAAGAATTCACGAAGGTGGCAGTCGGCACGTTCGGTTCGGGCTGGGCATGGCTCGTGAAGAAAGCCGACGGCTCGCTCGACCTGGTGTCGACCAGCAACGCCGCAACGCCGCTCACCACGGACGCAAAGCCGCTGCTCACGATCGACGTGTGGGAACACGCGTACTACATCGACTATCGCAATGCGCGTCCGAAGTTTGTCGAAGCGTACTGGAACATCGTGAACTGGGAATTCGCTGCGAAGAATTTCGCGTAAGCGCACGATGTAGCCCGCGATATCGTCCAGCGCGTGGCGTTACGATCAGTCTCCGGACGGTATCGAACATGAAAGCCCTCCAATGCGAGGGCTTTCTGTTTTTGAACGGCGAGCATTTTCGCCGAACCGGTGGCATCCTCCTGAAACGTCCACCGTACAGTGAGCCCGACCCACATGGAAGCTGACGACGACCTCAAGCACTTCGAAGCCCACGGCGCCGCGCCGCTGCCCGTCGCGGGCGGGCAGGGCAGCGTGGACAACGACGGCGCGCGCATCTGGTACGCAACATACGGCGCCGGCTCACCGGTGATCCTGCTGCACGGCGGCCTCGGTCATAGCGGCAACTGGGGCTATCAGGTGCCGGCGCTGGTGAGTGCCGGTCATCGGGTCGTGCTGATCGACAGTCGCGGTCACGGACGCAGCACGCGCGATGCGAAACCCTACCTGTACGAACGGATGGCGACCGACGTGCTGGCCGTCATGGACGCGTTGCAGCTCGAAAAAGCTGCTTTGGCGGGATGGAGCGACGGCGCGTGCACCGCGCTGATTCTCGGCATGCAGGCGCCCGAACGGGTGGCGGGCGTGTTTTTCTTCGGCTGCAACATGGACCCCGGCGGGACGAAGGAATTCGTGCCCACGCCCGTGATCGACCGGTGTTTCAGCCGGCATCGCAAGGACTATGAGCACCTTTCGTCGACACCCGACGCGTTCGATGCGTTTGTCGGCGCGGTGAGCGAAATGATGCGCACGCAACCGAACTATTCCGCGGACGATCTCGCGAAGATCCGCGTTCCGGTCACGATCGTGCAAAGCGAAAACGATGAGTTCATCAAGCCGGAACACGCGGAATATCTCGCGCGCAGCATCCCCGGCGCTGAACTGGCGATGCTGCCTGGCGTGAGCCATTTCGCGCCGCTGCAAAGGCCGGATATGTTCAACGACGCAGTGCTGACGTTCGTTGGCAAGGTGTTTTCATAGCGCGTGTGGGCGTTCCGGGCGCGCGGCTGGCGCAGACCTTCACGGCAGTCAAACCACCCGCGCTTCAAGCTACTTCACCCGTCACATGTCGTTGCGCTTCGCCTCGAGGGGTAGCGCGGTTCGCGTCGTCAGTACGGCGTCGATCAGGCCGTAGTGTTGCGCGCCTTCGGCGGACATGAAGTTGTCACGGTCGGTGTCCTTTTCGATCCGCTCGACGCTCTGGCCGGTGCGCTCCGCCATCACCGCGTTAAGACGCTCGCGCAGATACACCACTTCCTTCGCCTGAATCTCGACGTCGGCGGCCGTGCCCTGGCTGCCGCCCGACGGCTGGTGAATCATGATGCGTGCGTTCGGCAGCGCGTAGCGCTTGCCGCGCTCGCCGGCGGCGAGCAGAAACGTCCCCATGCTGGCCGCGAAGCCGGTGCACAACGTAGACACGTCGGGCTTGATGAACTGCATCGTGTCGTAGATCGCGAGACCGTCGTACACCGAGCCGCCCGGCGAGTTGATGTAAAACGAAATATCCTTGTCAGGGTTCTCGGATTCGAGAAACAGCAACTGCGCGACGATCAGGCTCGCCGACTGTTCGTTCACCGGTCCGACCAGAAACACGATCCGCTCGCGCAGAAGCCGGGAAAAGATGTCGTACGCGCGTTCGCCGCGGCCGGACTGTTCGATGACGGTCGGCACGAGGCCCAGACCGGAAAACGATGGGGGAGGCCGATATGACATGCGTTCCTCTTGCGTTGGTGGACGAAAGCGGCGCAAGGCTGGCACGCTGCGCCGCGGATTGTCTCGAAGACGCAGGAGCCGCGCGGCGCGTGACAGAATTTATTTTTTCCGGACGCTGTCACAGCTTCGCCCGCTGGTTCGTCCAGCAAGACTGGGCGCGCATTTCAGGCGCCGGAGTGTTTTCTCCACGATGACGGAGCATCACGCATGACGAAAGACGAAATCGACAAG
Organism: uncultured Paraburkholderia sp.; assembly: GCA_937917025.1. GTDB lineage: Bacteria > Pseudomonadota > Gammaproteobacteria > Burkholderiales > Burkholderiaceae > Paraburkholderia. The sequence continues at coordinate 8,495 of CALFSF010000353.1, read as the reverse complement.
GCCGCGACGTTCGCGGCATCGCGCGCAAAGCTGATGTCGCTCGCGTACCGGATGCTCGGCAGCCGCGCCGAAGCCGAGGACGTCGTGCAGGACGCGTGGCTCAAATGGCATCTCACCGACGCCGGCACGGTTCGCACGCCCGCCGCGTGGCTTGCCACCATCACCGTGCGGCTTGCGATCGACCGGCTGCGGCATCTGCGCATGGAGCGCCAGTCGCGGGCGACGGGCTGGCTGCCGGAGCCGTGGCTCGACGGCATCGCGCCTTCCGCGGAAGACGAGGCGCTGCGCGCGTCGGCGATGTCGTATGGGCTGCTGTTGCTGCTGGAGCGGCTCACGCCCGACGAGCGCGCGGCCTTCGTGCTGCACGAAGCGTTCGATTGCGATTACGCGGACATCGCGCAGACGATCGGCAAGTCGGCGGTGAACTGCCGGCAGATCGTCCATCGCGCGAAACTGCGGCTGCAGCGCGAACGCGATGGGCGTCGCGCGGACGACAAGCTGGAACCGGCCGTCGATCCGTCCGCGCATGCACAGGTCGTCGAGCGATTGCGCGCGGCCATCGAGGCGCAGGACCGCGCGCAGTTGCTGCGCCTCTTCACCGAAGACGCGGTGGTGCTGGGCGATGCGCAGGAGGTCGATGCGGGCGCGGCGATCGCATCGGCGCGCTGGGTGGATCAGGTGTCGTCGTCCGCGCACACGGTTGAGGCCGTGACGATCAACGGCGTCGCGGGCCTCGCGCTGCTGGCGTCAGACGGGGCGATCACCGGGTTGCTGGACGTCACGAGCATGCGCGACGGACGCATCGTGCGGCTATGCGTCGTGTCGTCGGCGGGGAATCTTCGTGCGGTGAACGCGGCGTGGGGCGGGCGCGCGGTGATGCGTCTTCTGAAGCGCATCGGCCGCGCTGAACCCGCGATGTGCTGATCGACCGGCGGCCCGCGTCGCTTAATTGCGGTGCGCGGCGACTTCCCAGTTGATGTCGACGCACAGCACCTGCAGTCCGTGTGCCGTTTGAGCGGCGATCGAAGCCGTGACGCACAGGTGTGCCTCGTTGATCGACAGATACGGCGGCGTCAGCTGGACCTGGCCCGGTTCGCGGACGGCCGCGATGAAATAGGGCCGGCGCTCCCAGCTCGCGCCCTCGGAGTGCAGCAGCGGACGGAAGCGCTTCGCGCGCTGCGACGCGCGTCCCGGCGGCAACACGTTGTCGCCGATCTGGCGGCCCGACGCATCGAGCAGGAAGCAGCGCGCGGTTTCGCCGAGCGCGAGCAGCGACGCCGTCGCGTCGGTCACCGTTTCGCCCGCGAAAAGCTGGGCGCTGGCCGCCTCCAGCGCCTCGACATACGGTGCGAGGCGCGCGGCCTGCGCATGCTCGCGCGCCGAAACACGTTCACGCAACGCGGCCGAGAGCGCATCCATCAGACCCGCCGCGGTTTGCGGCTTCACCGGATCGACGCTCGGGCCCGCGAAATACGCGCCCTGCACGAAATCGACGTTGCATTCGAGCGCGATCAGCGCATCGCGTTCAGTGGAAAGGCCGCCCATCAGCACCAGCTGCCCGGACTCGTGCAGCATCGAAACGAGGCCCGGCAACACGCGTTCGATATGCGAATGCTCGCTCGCCTGCGCAAGAATGCAGCGGTCGAGCGTGACGATGTCGGGGCGCAGCTGCCACACGCGGTCGATGTTCGAATGCTTCGCGCCGAAGCCATCCAGCGCGATCAGGAAGCCGGACTTGCGCAGCGCGTCGATGATCTCGGCGAAGCGCGTCGTCTCGCCGCCCGCCTGTTCCGACACTTCGAGCACCACGCGCTGCGGCGGCAGGCCAAGTGCCTTCAGCCCCGCGAGCAGCGCGTCGCCGTAGCTCGTATCCATCAGCGCCGCGGGATGCAGACTCAGGAAAAGCCACTCGTCGTGGCTGTCGAATGCGTTGAAGTTGCCGAGATGCAGCGATTCCGCGAGCCGGCCAAGCTCCAGCAGATCGCCGCGCCGCGCCGCCTGCGTGAAGACTTCGTGCGAGGGCACGTGGCGCGCGTGTTCGTCACGCGCGCGCAGCGACGCGTGATAACCGATCGCGCGACGGTGCGACACCGAAAACACCGGCTGGAACACGCTGAAGACGGTGTAGGCGCCGTACAGGACGGTTCGACGTGCGCCTTCGTCGCCTGCCGTCGGACGCGGCGGCTGGAAGCCGGGAGGATCGAGGTCGATCATGCTCATCATATCGGTCGTGTGGGATCAGCCGCTGCGTGTAGCCCGCCGAAAATACAAGTTTACAGGATAGGACAGCAAGAAGCATGCGCGTGGCGAAATCGTCGCCTGCGTGCGGGGGTATCTGTCAGGGCACGGCGCGGCCCGCACTGCGGGGCCGCCTCGCGCACAGCGATGGTGCGCGTGACGCCCCGCAGCGGATAACGTCGCACGAAGAAGCACAATTGCATCGCGCGGCTTTCAGCGTCGCGCACCGGCGCGAAACCATGGCGTCAGGTGCGCTCGGACGGATCGGTTTTCTTCGCCGACGCGCGGATTTCCGGCGCGAGTTGCGCGAAGATCCACGCCGTGCCGGCCGTGATAATGCCGACGCACAGGAACGTCGCGTGAAACGCCGGCAGCGAGTTGGCTTGCGTCACGCGCGGCAGCAGGCCGGTGAACGTCGCGAGCAGCGCACCGGCGACGGTGACGCCAAGACTCATCGACAGCATCTGCACGAGCGAAAACAGGCTGTTGCCGCTGCTCGCGCCGCCCGTGCCGAGGTCTTTCAGCGTCAGCGTATTCATCGCGGTGAACTGCATGGAATTCACGCCGCCAAAAAACGCGAGCTGCACGAGTCGCAACCACAGCGGCTGGTTGACGCTCGTCAGCGAGAAGCTCGCCATCGCGAGACCGACGAGCACGGTGTTCGTCACCAGCACGCGGCGGTAGCCGTACTTCGTGATGAGGCGCGTCGCGAGCTGCTTCGACGTCATGCCCGCCGCCGCAACTGGCAGCATCATCAAACCGGCCTCGAACGCGCTGTAGCCGAGGCTCACCTGCAACAGCAGCGGAATCAGATACGGCATCGCGCCGCTGCCGATCCGCGCGAACAGGTTGCCGAGCAGGCCAACGCTGAACGTGTGAATCTTGAACAGATCGAGCGAGAAGATCGGTTGCGGCTCACGCACCGCATGCAGCCCGTACGCGACAAAACACGCGAGGCTCAGAATCAGCAGCACGAGCACGGTGGCGTGCTGGATGCCGAACTCCGTGCGTCCGTCGAGCGCGAACGAAATCGCGACCATGCCGACGATCAGCAGCAGATAACCCTTCAGGTCGAATTTCGCGGTATCCGGGTTGCGGCTGTCCGGCATGGAGATGGCCGTCGCGATGCAGCCTGCAACGCCCACCGGCACGTTGATCAGGAAGATCCAGTGCCACGAGGCGATTTTCACGAGCCAGCCGCCGAGCGTCGGCCCGATCAGCGGTCCGATCAACCCCGGAATCGCGACGAAGGAAAGCGCCGGCAGATAGCGTTCGGCCGGAAACGTGCGCAGCACGGCGAGCCGCCCGACGGGCAGCAGCATCGCGCCGCCGAAGCCCTGCACGACGCGAAATACCACCAGCTGGGTCAGCGTGTGCGCGTTCGCGCAAAGGAGCGAACCGACGGTGAACACAAAGATCGCGCTCATGAATACGCGGCGGGTGCCGAGCTTGTCCGCGAGCCAGCCCGACACCGGAATCATGACCGCCATCGTCAGCGAATACGCGATCACCACCGACTGCATGCGCAGCGGCAGTTCGCCGAGACTCGTCGCCATCGCGGGGAGCGCGGTGTTGACGATCGTCGAGTCGAGCGTCTGCATGAAAAACCCGATCGCGACCAGCCACAACATGATGGTGAGGGTTTTCGGCGACGGGGCGGACGCGGTCTGGGCAGTGGACATGAGGGCGGGCACGCGTGCGCGCGCGAAGAGGCTGGGCGACGAGCGGCCATTCTACCGGCAGACGGGCAGGCGCCGCCGCGAATCGGGCAGGGCCGCCGCAGCCTGCCCGATTCGCGGCGCGTCGTGGCGTGGCTGTGCGCGGCCCGGACGCCTCGCTGCGTGGGGCCCGCGCGCGTCAGCCCGGCAGCGCGGCGGCAGCGTCGAAAAACGCCCGCGCGCGGGGGTCGTGCGTGAACGCGGCGTTCACGCGTATCCACGGGCTCGGCTCCGCGTTCGGGCGGAAGTAGCTTCCCGGCGCGACCGTCACGCCAAGCGGCGCGCCGCACTCGACGAGCCGCGCCGCATCCGCGACGTGCGGCACGCGCGCCCATACGAATTTGCCGCCAAGCGGCTTGTCGAAGAGCTCCCAGCCGCTGTCTTCGAGCGTCTGAACGGTGAGCCCGAGCGCGTCGCGCATCCGGCGGCGCAGGCGCTCCAGATACTTGCGGTACATGCCGCGCTCCAGCAGCGCGACGGCCACCGCTTCGGCGAAACGCGAGCTGCCGATACTCGTCAGCATTTTCACGTCGGCGAGATCCTTGACGATCGCGGGGCTCGCGACGAGATAGCCGACCCGCAGCGACGACGACAGCGTCTTCGACAACCCGCCCACGTACACCACGTGTTCCAGCTGGTCGAGCGTGGCGAGGCGGTCGGTCGGTTCGGGCTGGAAGTCCGCGTAGATATCGTCTTCGATGATCGTGAACTGGTGCTCGCGCGCGAGTTGCAGCAGACGGAACGCGACGGGTGGCGCGATCGTCGTGCCGGTCGGGTTGTGGAACACCGTGTTGACGAAGAAGAGGCGCGGACGGTGTTCCTTGAGCATCGCCTGCATCACATCGAGGTCGGGGCCGTTGCGCGTGCGCGGAATGCCGACGAGCCGCACGCCATGCATCTTCAGCAGGCCGTTCAGGTTGTAGTAACCGGGATCCTCGACGAATACCGTGTCGCCGGCTTTCAACATGTAGCGCATCAGCATGTCGAGCGCCTGGCTCGCGCCGTTCGTGATCAGGACCTGCGACGCGTCCACCGGGATGCCGAGCTGTGCGATGCGCCCCTGCAGATGGTCGCGCAGCGCCGCGTTGCCAAGTGGCGTGGCGTAATCGATCAGGCTCGAGCTGTCGACGCGCGACACGTGACGGACCGCCTGCGCGATGCTCTCCATGTCGCGCCACGCTTCGGGAATGAAGCCGCTGCCGAGCTTCAGCGATTCGCCCGGATGGTTGAACTGCTGGAGGATGTGATCCGACTCTTCGTCCGCGCGGCGCGGGTCGGACGTGCCCTGGCCCGCCAGCATCGCGCGCGAGCGCTCGGCGACGTAAAACCCGGAGCCGTGCCGCGAATCGATGAAACCCAGCGACACGAGCCGGTCGTACGCCTCGATCACGGGGAAACGGCTGATCTGGTAATCGGCGGCGAACTGGCGGATCGACGGCAGTTTCGCGCCCGGATGCGCGACCCGCGAGCGGATCCACGTCTGCACGCCGTTGACGATCTGCTCCGTGAGCGGCACGCCGTTGTCACGGTCGAGTTCGAGTTTCATACCACCTCATGGTCCGGTGTACGGTTCGGGTTAACCGCTACTGTCTGGTTTTTCGACTGTACAGTTTCGATGAAACTGTCCGGAAGTGTGCATGGGGTTCCGGTCGTCGCGCCGCAATAATGACTCAACCACAAAGCCGTTTCAAGGAGCACTGCAATGCGCGAAATCCGTACTTTCGAACTGGAACATGACGAGCCGGCGGCCGCATGGCGCATCACCGAACCGCTCATCCTGAAGGTGATGGCCGGGCAGGTCTGGCTCACGATCGATGGCGATCCGGAAGATTACTGGCTCGCTCCCGGTGCAACCTTCGAACTGCCGCGTGGCGCGCGCGCGTGGGTCAGCGCCGGGCCGGACAATGCCCGCGTCGCGCTGGCGGTTGCCGGCTGCGCGCTGCGCGAGCGCACGTTCCCGGCGAACGCATCGCTGCTGTCCAGATTGTCCGGGCGCTCGCTGCGCGACTGGATGCCGCGCTGGTTCGCCGCGGCCTGAACGTCGGCCATTTGCCGTGCGCGGTGTGGGGAGGCGCCGGCCGGAACCCGGCATGCGCGTTGTCGTTTTGCGATCGGACAGGGCGTCCGGCCAACGCGTCCGCCCGTGCCGGCCGGCACCGACGAAGCGCGCCGGATATGGCGCGCAACCCGGACACGCCTACTTGCGAAGCTCCGCGACGAAGTCGTAGTAATCGTTGCGGCAGTAGGTATCGGTGAGTTCGATCGCGCGCTGGTCGGCGGTGTAGCCGACGCGGGTGATCAACAGCAGCGCCTCGTTCGGCGCGATGCTCATCTGATGTGCGATTTCCTCGCTGGCGTTGACCGCGCGAAAGTGCTGCAACGCGCGCACGATCGAGAGTCCGCGCTGTTCGAGGTAGCTGTACAGCGAATCGCCGATTGCCTGCGGATCGGGAATCACCGACGAAGGAAACGTCGAGTTTTCGACTGCCATCACGATGCCGTCCGCGAGCCGCAGACGTCGCAGACGCGTCACCGCCGCGGCCGGCGACAACCCCAGCTGGATCACCTCGTCGCGATTGGCGGGCTGGATCTCGCGCGAGATCCACTGCGAACTCGGCGTGAAGCCGCGACGGCGCAGCATTTCGCTGAAGCTCGACAGACGCGACAGCGGATCTTCGTAGCGCGGCGTGATGAAACTGCCCGCGCCCTGGGTGCGCCGGATCAATCCCTGTTCGACCAGCAGCGCGATCGCCTTGCGTGCCGTGATGCGCGAGACGCCCAGCGCATCCGACAGCACGCGTTCGGAGGGCAACGCTTCGCCGGCATTCCAGCGGTTCTCGTGGATCGCGTGACCGAGTTTGCGGGCGAGCTGCAGGTAGAGCGGTGTGTCGTTTTCCGGGTCCGGGCGCAGGTTGCGCCAGCGGTCTTCCGAGGCAGAGTTCATGTGACGGACGCAAGAAGGGCAAGCGGCAATTCTATGTCATTGGCGCGCTCGCGTTATAGCGGGCTTTTGCGCGTGCATCTGTTCGCGCTTTCGTGAGCGGATACACTCGTCCGGATGACGGTCGTCGCGCGGGCCTCGCTGCCTGTTCATCCGCCGGATTGCCGGCGGCATCGCGTGGCGTATGCCGAGGAAAACCGCACACAAGGAGCAACCATGTCGAATGAGATCGCAAGCGTGAGCCTGCCCGACGGCGAACGCATTCCGAAGCTGGGGCAGGGCACGTGGGAAATGGGCGAGCAGCCGTCGCGCCGCGCCGCCGAAATCGCCGCGATACGCGAAGGCATCGGCCTTGGCATGACGCTCATCGACACGGCCGAAATGTACGGTGACGGCGCGACGGAATCGCTGCTGGGCGAAGCGCTGCACGGCGTGCGCGACGACGTGTTTCTCGTCAGCAAGGTCTATCCGCACAACGCGAGCCGCCGCGGCGTGCAGGCGGCGTGCGAGCAGAGCCTTCAGCGTCTGAAGACCGATCGCATCGATCTGTATCTGCTGCACTGGCGCGGCTCGGTGCCGCTCGCGGAGACCGTCGAAGGGTTCGAGGCGTTGCGCCGCGCGGGCAAGATTCGTCACTGGGGTGTCAGCAATTTCGACACCGACGACATGGAAGAACTCTTTTCCGTGCCCGGCGGCGATGCGTGCGCGACGAACCAGGTGCTCTACAACGTCGCGCGACGCGGACCCGAGTTCGACCTGCTGCCGTGGCTCGCGCAACGTTCGATGCCGGCCATGTCGTACAGCCCGGTCGATCATGCGCGTCTTCCAAAGCGCTCGCCGCTCGACGACATTGCCGGTGCGCGTGGCGTATCGGTGTTTCAGGTGGCGCTCGCGTGGGTGCTGCGCCGGCCGGAGGTATTCGCGATTCCGAAGTCAGGCCGCATCGAACACGTGCGCGACAACCGGCGCGCGCTGGACCTCCAGCTCACCGCCGATGAACATGCCGCCATCGATGCGTATTTCCGGCCGCCGCGCAGCAAGCGGTCGCTCGAAATGCTGTGACACGCATGCACACGGTGCGCGGCGCGCTTCAGGAATGGACGCCGGCTGCGTGTGTGTCGGGCAGACGCGTTGCATCGACGGCACGCGTGATGCGAAGTTGCCAGGAGAAATGCGGAGAAGGTATCCGGCCAGGGCGGCGACGCCCGACCGGGGGATCGGGACATCGCCGCCTGCACGGACCGACAGGATCTGACTCGTTCCGGATATGCGGAACGGCGCGGGGGCGCCGTTCGGTAGCCGTGGATCAACGTCCGTTGCCACCACCTCTACCACTGCCGCCGTAGCCGCCGCCATGGCCACCGCCGAAGCCGCCACCTTTGCCGAAACCACCGCCAAACCCACCGCCGGGACCACCGGCACCGAAGCCACCGCCAGGGCCCCCGGCACCGAAGCCACCACCTGGACCACCGGCGCCGAAGCCGCCACCGTGACCGCCGCTGCCGCCGCCACAACCGCAGCCACCACTGCCACCACTGCCGCCACCACCACCACCGCCACCACCGCCACCACCGCCACCGCCGCCACGACCGCACCGG
>CALFSF010000352.1 GCA_937917025.1 uncultured Paraburkholderia sp. | reverse complement strand
GAGGTACTGGCCGGCGCAAAACGGCATGCGCACGGTAATCGCGTCGAGCGTGGCGAGCGCGTCGTGATCCTCGATCGTGCGGGCGTGAACCGCTTCGCGGGCGCCGCTGAAGCCGGACCGGGCGTCCCACTCCGTATGCATCTCGTGCGCGGGCGGCGCGGCGAACACCGTACAGACAGCGGCGTCGGGATGCGACGCGAGGAGCGCGCCGCAACTGAATACGGCGTCGTCGAAATGCGGGGACACGATGAATAGACGTGGACTGGTTTCGCTCATGGTCTTCGTGCGTGACGCACGGCCCGCGCCGATGCGGGTTGTGCGGTTGTGCGCGTGCCCGTCAGATGGTTTCTCTCAGCCTGGAGCCGATCGGCGACGCTTGTGTGATCGCGTGAACAGGGCGCAAGTGGCGTGCCCGGGAGATGTGCGTGATGCCGGTCACGGGAGTCCATCAAGTCAGCCCCAGCAGGTCGTCAGGCGTATCCACGTCGCGCAGGATGCCGGGATCGTCGACGTCCAGCCGCGTGACCTCGAAGCGCCTGAACAGGTCGCGCGCGCCGGTATCGCCGTCGAGCGCGACGAGCGCGTCGAAATGTTCGGCGCCGAATCCTGCCGGATGTCCACGCTCGCCGTTGTAAAACGGTGCGACGAGGGTGGCGCCTTCATCGAGCTTGCGGGCCACGGCCTCGATGGTCGGGATCGCGATGCGCGGCATGTCGGCGAGCGCCACGATCCAGCCTTCCGCGTCGCGGCTCGCTTCGACGGCGGCCGCGAGGCTCGCGCCCATGCCGCGTTCGGCGTCGCTCGAAAACACCACTTCGCAGCCTGCGTCGTTCAGCACGCGCGCGAGCGTGTCGGAGCCGGACCGCACGACGGCGAGCACGTGCGGCACGATCATCAGCAGACGGTGCGCGGCCTCGTGCGCGACCGGCCGGCCATCGGGCAGCCGCGCGAGCAGCTTGTTGCGAACGCCTGCCGGATCGAAGCGCGACCCGTAACCTGCGGCCAGCAGCACGCCGGTGGCGGACGACGCATAAGCCATGGGATGGCACCGGGAAGAGGAGATGCACCGATTGTGCGGCGCAACGCGCCATCAGGCAAGCCGGGATGTTCGCGCTGACGCTGTGGGGGCCCGCGCCGGCGCAAGCGTCGGCTACGTTGGCCGCGAACGCACGCGGGGCCACGCTTCATCCGGGTGCCCCAAAAAAAGCGCGATCATGCCTTTCGGACATGACCGCGTATGAATGCGTTTCGGCGTCGTTTCATGCGCGCGCGGGGCTGCGCATGAAACGGCACGTCACGCCTGCGTGGAACCCATGAATACCTTGTCGAGTGTAATGGGCAAATCGCGAACACGCACGCCTGTCGCGTGAAAAACCGCGTTCGCGATCGCCGCCGACACGCCCGTGATCCCGATCTCGCCGATTCCCTTCGCGCCAAGCGAGTTGATGTGCGGATCGACTTCGTCGATAAAGCTGATGTCGATTGCGCCGATGTCGGCGTTCACCGGCACGTGGTACTCCGCGAGATTGGCGTTCACGAAGCGTCCATGGCGCGTGTCCAGATCGGTCTTTTCCTCGAGCGCGGCGCCGATGCCCCACACGATGCCGCCCATCAGCTGGCTGTTCGCGGTCTTCGCGTTCAGCAGACGCCCGACGCCATACACCGACGTGATCCGCGCGACGCGAATCATGCCGAGGTCGGCATCGACATGCACCTCGGCGAACACCGCGCCGAACGAGTGAAACGAGAACTTCTGCTTTTCGTCGCCGGGCTTGACGCTCGCCCGCGCCTCGATCGGCTGGCCGCCGGCCCGCGCGAGGATCGCGCCGGCCGGGTCGCGCCGCGACGCGTCCTTCATGCTGATCACCCAGCCGTTCTCGACGGTGACTTCGTCGGGCGTCGCGCCGTGTACGGGCGAAGCCGGATCGGCGAGCGCCATCGCGACGAGCCGCGCGCGCACCTGCGTCGCGGCATCGCGCACGGCGGGCGACACGCTCGCGACCGACTGCGAGCCGCCCGATACCGGCGCCTGCGGCAGCGACGAATCGCCGAGCGCGAAGCGGATGGCGTCGGGCGAAAAGCCCATCGCATCGGCCGCGACCTGGGTCATCACGGTGTACGTGCCAGTGCCGATATCCTGCGTACCCGACGCGACCGTCGCGGTGCCGTCCGGCAGGATGCGGGCGATCGCCGAGGCCGCGCTGCGATTCGCAGGATACGTGGCGGTTGCCATGCCGAGACCGATCAGCGTGTTGCCGTCGCGCATCGAACGTGGCGCCGGGGTGCGGCGCGACCAGCCGAATTTCTCCGCGCCGACACGGTAGCACTCGCGCAGACCCTTGCTCGACCACGGCTTGTTGTCCTGCGGATCGACTTCGGCATAGTTCTTCAGACGCAGCGCGATCGGGTCCATCTTCAGCGAAGATGCGAGCTCGTCCATCGCGGATTCGAGCGCGAACGAACCGGTGGCCTCGCCCGGCGCGCGCATGAAGGTCGGTGTGCCGACGTTCAACGGCACGAGCCGGTGCGTGGTGGACTGGTTGGGCACCGCGTACAGCATGCGCGTGACCATCGCGCAGGTCTCTGTCCAGTCCTCGATGACCGAGGTGTTCGAATACGTGTCGTGGCGCATGCCGGTGAGCGTGCCGTCGCCGCGCGCGGCGATGACGAAGTGCTGCTCGGTCATCGGCCTGCCGCCAACCGGGCCGAACATCTGCGGGCGCTCCAGCGCGAGCCGCACGGGCCGGCCAGTCTGCTTCGCCGCCATCGCGCACAGCGTCACGTGCGACCACGACGAGCCCTTGCAGCCAAAGCCGCCGCCGACGAACGGCGAGATCACATGCACGTTGTCGGCCTCGATGCCGAACGTCTTCGAGACGGCGGTCTTCGCGCCCGAGACGCCCTGTGTGGTGTCGTACAGCGTGAGTTTCGGGCCGTCCCACATCGCGAGCACCGCGTGCGGCTCCATCGGATTGTGATGCTCCATCGGCGTCGTATAGACCGCGTCGATGCGGGTCGTGCCGCTGGCGAGGCCCGCCGCGATGTCGCCGCGCAGCGTGTCGGTTTGCCGGCCTTGCGGTTTGTCGGGCGCGTGGGCGGTGGACTTCGCGCGCGCGAAATCGAGTGTCGCCGGCGCGGACTGATACGTGATGCGCAACTGACGGGCGGCGTCGGTCGCCTGTTCGAGCGTTTCGGCGACGACGACCGCGACCGGTTCGTTGCTGTAATGAACCTGATTGTCCTGCAGCAGCGACAGATGACGGCCGGCCGGCGGTGCGAGCGGCGGGCGGCCGCCGTTGGGCAGCTTCATCGCGTTCTGGTACGTCATCACGAGGATCACGCCGGGCATCGACTGCATGCGCGCGCTATCGATCGACGCAATGCTGCCGCTCGGAACCGTGCTCGTGACGAGCACCGCGTGCGCGAGCCGCGCGGCGGGGAATTCGGCGGCGTAGCGCGCTTCGCCGGTGACTTTCAGCAGACCGTCGGTACGGTCGAGCGGGAGGCCGATCATGTTCATGCCACACCTCCCGGCTGCTGTGCAGCCTGCCTGAGCGCGCGGACGATGGACCGTTGCGCGAGCGGGATCTTGAACGCGTTGTCGCGCTGCGGCCGCGCATCGCGCAGCGCGGCGGCCGCGGCGGCCCGCAGGTTCGCATCGGTGAGCGGTTGCCCTGCGAGCATCTGCTCCGCCGCGCTCGCGCGCCACGGTTTGTGCGCGACGCCGCCGAGCGCGATACGCGCGCTCCTGACCGTGTCGCCCTCCATCTGCAGCGCCGCCGCGACGGAGACGAGCGCGAACGCGTAACTCGCCCGGTCGCGCACCTTCAGGTAGTACGCGTGATCGCTATATAGAGGAGGGGGCAGGTCGACCGCCGTAATAAGTTCGCCGGGCTGCAGCGTCGTATCGAGATCGGGCCGGTCGCCCGGCAGACGATGAAAATCGCCGAACGCGATCGTCCGCTCACCGCGCGGGCCGTTCACGCGCACCACGGCATCGAGCGCCGCGAGCGCCACGCTCATGTCCGACGGGTTCACCGCGATGCATTGCGGACTGGCGCCGAGAATCGCGTGGATGCGCGTGTGGCCACCGATCGCGGCACACCCGCTGCCCGGCTCGCGCTTGTTGCATTGAGCGAACGCCGGATCGTAGAAGTAGTAGCAGCGCGTGCGCTGCATCAGGTTGCCGCCGACGGTCGCCATATTGCGCAACTGCGCCGACGCGCCCGCGACGAGCGCCTGCGTCAGCAGCGGATAGCGCGCTCGCACCGTCGCGTGATTCGCCGCGTCGCTGTTGCGCACGAGCGCGCCGATCCGCAGGCCGCCGTTGGGCAACGGATCGACGCTATCGAGCCCGCGGATATGCGTGATGTCGACGAGCCGCACCGGCCGCTCGACGCCGCCTTTCATCAGGTCGAGCAGATTCGTGCCGCCGCCGATGAACGCCGTGCCCGGCTGCTGCGCGGATCGAATGGCGCTCGCGACGTCGCTCGCGCGTTCGTAGGAAATCGCTTCCATGGCCGGTCTCCTCAGGCGGTGCCGTCGTTCACGGCGCGCACCGCCGCGACGATGTTCGGATACGCGCCACAGCGACACAGGTTGCCGCTCATGCGCTCGCGGATCTCGTCGTCGGACAGTTGCGGCGGCCGCAGGCGCACGTTCGCGGTGACCGTGCTGGCGGCGCCGGCCCTGAACTCGTCGAGCAGGGCGGTCGCCGAGCACAGCTGTCCCGGCGTGCAGTAGCCGCACTGGAACGCGTCGTGTTTGACGAAGGCCTGCTGGATCGGGCTCAACGCGTTGTTGCGTGCAAGTCCTTCGACGGTCGTGATCGCTTCGCCTTCATGCATCACGGCGAGCGTCAGGCACGCGTTGATGCGCCGTCCTTCGACGAGCACCGTGCACGCGCCGCACTGGCCGCGGTCGCAGCCTTTCTTCGTGCCCATGAGGCCGGCGTATTCGCGCAGCGCGTCGAGCAGCGTGACGCGCGGTTCGAGATGCAGCGTGTACGCGCGGCCATTGACGTTGAGCGTGACCGGGCGCGCGGGCACGGGCATGCGTGCGACGGGCGGCGGCGCGGCCGGTTGTTGCTGCGCGCGCACGTGTGGTGCCGCACCAACGGTCGCGGCGGCCGCGGCCGATTGCAGGAAGTGTCGTCGCGACGCGTTCGGAAGCGCTGTCGAGACGGGAAGCGGGGATGATCCGGTCGATTCGCTGGCGGGATCCGGACGGTCTGGATGGCGTGACATGACGTTCTGCTGGCTCCATGAAAGGTCGATGCAGACTCGCGACACAGCATGTTTCGTGCATCGGGGGACGTCGTTGATTCAGCAATTTCAGTGCCACTGGCGATTGACGCACAGGACCTGGCAGCGCGTGTACCGGCAAGGAGAACGTCGGGGAAAAATGGCAACGCGGTGCGTCATCGTTGTACGTTGCGCTTACCGAACGACGAAGTAAAGCGCGTCGCAAAGCCCGCCCGGTGTGGCTTTCTGGATGAAAGGGCGGTGTCACACGACGGTGACGAAGCCTTTCGTTCTGGTTGCGTTTGCATCGACTTTCCGTCCGGAACCCGGTGTTCCGGATCGGCGTTCGACACGCTGACAAGGGCACGCGAGCGGACTGTTCGCAACGGTTCGTCGTCGCGTTGGCGTGCGCCAACAGCCCGCCAGCCGGTCTCGTCGATGAGCGGGGCGGGCTATGCGCGACAGCTGAAAAGAAGTGGAATGTGCGACGGTTCGGTCGAAATATCGGCTTAAGTTATATGACGTCACACAATAAGAGTGAATCTCGACGATGCTTAAAAAGTGTTGTTTTTTTGCAATTCTGACAGATAAATAGGGGTAAATGCCTAATTGAGTTTCAGAGATACCTACCTGATAGTACGTCGTCGTACAACAAGGGGTGGTTTGGCCAGCACAGGTAAGCCAACTGTCACTCAAGGAAACCGCGCGTAATTCCGCTGTTTGCTCGCGGGCTGCGGTTTCTCCGATGGACAAAGCGTAAGAGATGCGCGGCAACTGGCGCGCACCCGCTGTCCGGTCCATCCGGGTGACAGGTAAGACGAAGAGATACGCAGTGAGCGTGAAAGACACGTGCCGGTGGATGGGCGGCAAGAGCGCACGTGCCACCGGAATGGACGGCACAAATGAAGCGCAAAACGCGGATTGTGCAGACCGGGATGCCGCTGCGACGGGAAGGCAGCAACAATATTTTTACAGAGGAGTCTAAATGAAAAGAGTAATTGCAACCTCGGCCCTGGGTTTGTTCGCGATTGGCGCGCAAGCCCAAAGCAGCGTGACGCTGTATGGCGTCGTCGACACCGGCATCGGCTATCTGAGCAGCTCGGCGCCGACGGTCGGTGCGACGAGTGGCGGCCACTCCGCCGTCAAGATGATCAACGGTATCTGGGCGGGCAGCCGCTTCGGCCTGAAAGGCAGCGAAGATCTGGGCGGCGGTACGGCGGCGATCTTCACGTTGGAAGAAGGTTTTAACAGCGCAACGGGCGCGCAGTCGACGAGCGGCCTCGCGTTCAACCGCCAGGCCTTCGTTGGCCTGAGCAATGCTGCGTACGGTACGTTCACGGCTGGCCGTCAGTACACGGCGTACTACACGCTTCTCTCGCCGTACAGCCCGACCACGTGGCTGACGGGTGCCTACGGCGCGCATCCGGGCGATCTGGACTCTCTCGATACGACGTACCGCGTGAACAACTCGCTCGTGTACCAGTCGCCGAGTTTCCGCGGCCTGAAGGTGGCCGGTTCGTATTCGGTGGGCGGCGTGGCGGGTAGCCTCGACGCAGGCTCGACGTGGAGCGCCGCAGTCCAGTACCTGAACGGTCCGTTCGGTATCGCGGCTGGCTTCCAGCGCATCAACAACGCGGCCAATGGCGGCGGTGCGTGGTCTGCAAACTCCACGACGAACCCGCTGCCGGTGTCGTCGATCAACGCCGGCTACCAGGCGGCGCAGGCGCAACAGCGCATCGCGGTGACGGGCGGTTACGCGTTCAGCAAGCAATGGGACGTTTCGTTCTCGTACTCGAACGTGCAATACATCCCGGGGACGCAGTCCGGGGCGGGGTTCACCTCCGAAGCGGTCTTCAACACGGCCGGCGCAGTGCTGCACTTCAAGCCGGTTCCGACGCTGGATCTGGCTGCCGGCTACAGCTACACGCGTGCCTCCGAAGCAAACGGCATCACGAGTGCTGCAAGCTACAACCAGTTCAACCTCTCGCAGTACTACAGCCTGTCGAAGCGCACGGCTCTGTACGCGCTTGAGGCTTACCAGCGTGCCAATGGCCAGACGCTGGCTGCAGGTGGTGGCATCATCAACGCGACGGCTAGCATTGGCGACGGCCAGAACGGCACGCCGTCGTCGTCGCGCAGCCAGGTCGGTGTGGGCGTGGGCATCATCACCAAGTTCTAATCGGTCGATGGCGCCGGCGGCGATCTCCGGGTTGCCGTCACGCAATGAATGGCCCGTTCGCCGTATTCCGGCGGCGGGCATCTGAAGCGGCTTTTCAGCCTGCTTCAGCGAAAGGAGCGAAGGGAATTCCCTTCGCTCCTTTTTTCACGTTGGCGCGCCTGGTCTTCCTGCAACGTCGTTGCAGGGGCGGTGTTTCACCACAACGTCATCTTGTTTCGAGTTATATGTCGTCGTATCTCTTCGTCATACCGATGTAATTTCGCCACACTTACGTCTTCTTAACACCGTCCGGAAATAGTGGGAAAAGCGGTCGCGAACGTTGCGGCGGCTACGGGTTATGTTGTAGGATGACCGATATCCAAAGCCTTTTATCCATGGAAAGCGAAATGTCTATTACCGGCGAAATGCTGATTGGCCGCCAAACCGTGCGCGGCAATGAAAAACCTTTGCGTGCATTCAATCCCGCCACGGGTTCCGAGATCGCCGAGCCGGTCTTCGGCACGGGCACGGTTGCGGACGTTGCGCGTGCGTGCGAACTCGCGCAGCAGGCGTTCGATTCCTACCGTCAACTGCCGCTCGCGGTACGCGCCGAATTTCTCGAACGCATCGCCGACGGCATCACGGAATTGGGTGACACGCTGGTCCAGCGCGCGCATGAGGAATCCGGTCTGCCGAAGGCGCGTCTCGAAGGCGAGCGCGGCCGTACGACCGGCCAGTTGAAGCTGTTCGCGCAGGTGGTGCGCGCGGGCCAGTGGCTCGCCGCGACGCTCGATTCGCCGCTGCCGGAACGCAAGCCACTGCCGCGCTCGGACCTGCGCATGCAGAAGATTCCGCTCGGGCCCGTCGCCGTGTTCGGTGCGAGCAATTTCCCGCTGGCGTTTTCCGTGGCCGGTGGCGATACGGCTGCGGCACTGGCAGCCGGTTGCCCGGTGGTGGTGAAGGCGCATCGCGCCCACCTCGGCACATCGGAGATGGTCGGCCGCGTGATTCAACGCGTCGCGCGGGAGATGGACTTGCCCGAAGGCGTGTTCTCGCTGATCGTCGGCGCCGGCAGCCTGGTCGGCGAAGCGCTCGTCGCGCATCCGGCCATCAAGGCCGTGGGCTTCACCGGCTCGCGTGCTGGCGGCACGTCGCTGATGCGCGTCGCCGCGGCCCGCGCTGAACCGATTCCGGTCTATGCGGAAATGAGCAGCATCAACCCGGTGTTTCTTTTGCCGAACGCGTTGTCGGCGCGTGGCGAAAGCATCGCGCGCGGCTTCGTCGATTCGCTCGTGCTGGGCGCGGGTCAGTTTTGCACGAACCCGGGGCTCGCGATCGCCGTCGATAGCGACGCGCTCAAGGGCTTCGTGGCAACCGCTTCAGAGGCGCTGAACACGAAGCCCGCGCAGACGATGCTGACGTCGGGCATCCATGCTGCCTACGAAGAAGGCGAAGGCAAGCTCGCGGCGATCAAGGGCGTGGAAGCGGTGGCGCACGGCGCCGGCGCGACGGGTCCGACGCAGGCATGTGCCGCGCTCTTCGTGACCGACGCACAGACGTTCCTCGCCACGCCGGAACTCGAAGACGAAGTCTTCGGCCCTGCTTCGACGATCGTGCGTTGCCGCGACGAGCAGGAAATGCTGGCGGTCGCCGAACATTTTGCCGGCCAGCTCACGGCCACCGTGCAGATGGACAGCGGCGATCTGGCGGAGGCGAAAAAGCTGGTGCCGATCCTCGAGCGCAAGGCAGGCCGGATTCTGATCAACGGCTTTCCGACGGGCGTCGAGGTGTCGCACGCGATGGTGCATGGCGGGCCGTTCCCGGCGACGTCGGACAGCCGCGTGACGTCGGTGGGAACGACGTCGATCGAGCGCTTCCTGCGCCCGGTGTGCTACCAGGACTTCCCGGCCGATCTGCTGCCGCAGGCGCTCGCCGATGGCAATCCGCTCGACCTGTGGCGTCGTCGTGACGGCGAAATCACGCGCGGCTAGGCTGCATCGCGCAGGTTAGCGGCATGAAAAAATGGCCGGGAATGAAGTGATTCATTCCCGGCCATCTGCTTTCTGGCTGCTGTGTGGAGGCGGTGTGCCGGTCGCGTGAACCGGCGCTCCGGATCAGCCGTTCGCTTCGGTCGTTTCGTTCGCGCGCCTCAAGCGCTCGCGGCTGTTGGACAGATGCATGCGCATCGCCGCGCGCGCGCCTTCGGCGTCGTGGCGCGAGATCGCTTCGAGGATGCTTTCGTGTTCGAGGTTCACGAGCGACAGGTAAGCGTCCGGCTCCGCGTGCGCGATGCCGGCCGAGTCGAGCCGGTTGCGCGGAATGAGCGCGCTGCCCATCTGCGAGAGGATGTCAACGAAGTAGCGGTTGCCCGTCGCGCGCGCGACCGAAATATGAAACTGGAGATCCGCGTCGACACTGTCCTGGCCGTTCAGGCGCGTTGCCTCGATGGCGTCGAGCGCGGCGCGCATGCGCGCGACGTCGTCGGGTTTGGCGCGTTGCGCGGCAAGACCCGCGCATTCCGTTTCGAGGCTGATACGCAGTTCGAGGATCGACAGCACGTCGCGCAGCGTGGTGGCGGGCACCATGTCGATGCCGAGTTTCTCGCGCGGCGGCTCGAGGACGAAGCTGCCGATGCCGTGCCGCGTTTCGATGATCCTGCCGGCCTGCAGACGCGAGATGGCCTCGCGGATCACGGTGCGGCTCACGCTGAGCGTGACCATCAGTTGCGATTCCGTCGGCAGTTTGTCGCCGGGCTTGAGCGCGCCGGATGCGATCTGCTCCGTCACGTAGTTGACCACGTACTCGGCGAGATTGCGGGCGCGTCGTGCCGGCGCCGCGGATGCCAGTGGTGTAGCCATCGTAAACGCCCTCGAATCAGATAGTTGCAAAGATATGCTGCAACTGATTATACCGTCGTCGGACGACTGTTCAGATAAACGGCAACCATCTTGCATGGGACCGGAATAACGCCCTGAAGCGCGTACGCTGGTCCACCGCTAAAGCGTCCGCTCCGGTACAGGTGAGCCTTTCCAGGACCCGCGCATGGCGCCCGGATGACCGCCATGCGCGGGAAAACGTACGCGCCCGTCAGCGCGCTCCAGCCCGGCGATGTGCTAGCCGCGCACCGGGAATGCGAGCGACTGGCGTGGGCGCAGTTCGACCCGTTTGATGTCCTTCACGATCACGAGATAGCTGAACACGGTGATCAACGCGTTGATGCCGACGAATACCAGCGCGCCGTTGAACGATCCCGTCCGCGCGACGAGATAGCCGATGACGATCGGCGTCACGATGCCGGCCGCGTTGCCGAACATGTTGAAGATCGAGCCCGACAGACCGAGCGCTTCCTTCGGCGACGTATCCGCGACCACCGCCCAGCCGAGTGCGCCAATTCCCTTGCCGAAGAACGCGAGCGACATCAGCGCGACGACGAGCCAGTCGGCCGTGACGTAATTGCAGCCGATGATGCAGACGGACAGCAGCATGCCGCCGACAATCGGCACCTTGCGCGCGAGCGTCAGCGAATGGCCGCGGCGGATCATCGAATCCGACAGGAAGCCGCCGAGCACGCCGCCGGAAAAACCGCAGATCGCGGGCAGCGACGCAACGAGGCCGGCATGCAGGATCGTCATGCCGCGCGCCTGGACGAGGTAGATCGGAAACCACGTCAGGAAGAAGTAGGTGAGCACGTTGATGCAGTACTGCGCCAGATAGACGCCAAGCAGCATGCGGTTGCCCAGCAGCTGACGCACGAGGAACCAGCCGCCGGTGCGCACGACGTCTTCGGGCCGCGCTTTCCGGTGGCCGTTGACGACGCCGCCGCCCTGCTCGATATAGTCGAGCTCCGCGCGCGAGACGCGCGGGTGGTCGGCAGGGTTTTTCATGACCTTCAGCCAGGTGAAGGCGAGCAACAGCCCGACGACGCCCATCACGAGATAGACCGCATGCCAGCTGAACGCGTGCGTGAGCCACGCCATCAGCGGCGTGAACACGACGGCGGCGAAATACTGTGCTGCATTGAAAATGGCCGATGCCGTGCCCCGTTCAGTGGTCGGAAACCAGCTGGCCACGACTTTCGCGTTGGCCGGAAACGCCGGCGATTCGGCGGCCCCCATCGCGAAGCGCAGCACGAAGAGCGCAGCGACCGCGGCGGCGCCGCTGCCGAGCAGGCCGATCGAACTTTGCAGCAGCGTGAAGAGCGACCAGAAGAAGATGCTCACGGCATAGACGCGCCGCGCGCCGAACCGGTCGAGGAGCCACCCGGCGGGCAGTTGCGACAGCACATAGGCCCAGCTGAATGCGGAGAAGATGTAGCCCATCCTGATCGCATCGAAGCCGAACTCCGTGCGCATCGCCGAGCCGGTCACCGAAAGCGTCGCGCGGTCCGCGTAGTTGAACGTCGTGATGAGAAAGATCAGCAGCAAAATCGTATAGCGGACCTTCGTGCGCCCCTCGACATGTGCGGGATTCGCTGCGCGGCTCATTTCCATGATGATTTCCTGACGGTTCAGGCGGGGGCAGGCGCCCCCCGGTTTCGATGCGGCGGCAGCCGGAACGCACACGGCCTGCCAGGCGAGGCGATCGGCCACGCAGTGCGCGATGGCCGGAAATCTGACAAAAACGCCCGGCAACGCATCCGTTCCGGGCGCTCCTGCTGGCCGCGTGGCGCACGTCACCGTGCACCGCGCGGCGGGGCGCTTACTGCGCGCCGAGCTTCTTGATGAGAACGTCGAGCTGGCCGAGTTCGTCTTCGGTCAGATCGGTCAGCGGGGCGCGCACCGGCCCTGCGCTGTGACCGACCAGCTTTGCGCCGGCCTTCACGATGCTGACTGCGTAACCTGCGCGGCGATTGCGGATCGCGAGGTACGGCAGGAAGAATTCGTCGATCAGCTTGCCGACCGTCGCGTGGTCGTTCGCGGCGATGGCGCGATAGAAATTCATCGCCGTCTTCGGGATGAAGTTGAACACGGCCGACGAATACACCGGCACGCCCAGCGCCTTGTAGGCCGCGGCATAGACTTCCGCCGTCGGCAGGCCGCCGAGGTACGAGAAGCGGTCGCCGAGACGGCGGCGGATCGTCACCATGTTTTCGATCTCGCCCACGCCGTCCTTGAAGCCGATCAGGTTCGGGCAACGGTCGGCCAGACGTTCGAGCATGTCGGCGTTGAGCTTCGAGTTCGCGCGGTTGTAGATGATCACGCCCATGCCCGGCACGGATTTGCACACTTCCTCAGCGTGCGCGGCGATGCCTTCCTGGCTCGCTTCCGTCAGGTAGTGCGGCATCAGCAGAATGCCGTTCGCGCCCAGACGCTGCGCTTCCTGTGCATAGGCGATCGCGACGCGCGTCGGGCCGCCTGCGCCCGCCAGAATCGGCACCTTGCCCTTGCAGACTTCCATGGCCGTGCGCACGACGTTCGAGTAGTCGTCGTGGGTCAGCGAGAAGAATTCACCCGTGCCGCCGGCGACGAAGAGCGCCGATGCGCCATAGGGGGCGAGCCATTCGAGGCGCGCGGCATACGTGTCGGCGCGAAAATCGCCCTGTTCGTTGAAATCGGTAACGGGGAAGGAGAGAAGGCCTTCCGATACGATCTGCTTCAGTTCCTGCGGTGTCGTCATGATTAAGTGTCCTGGCTACGAGTTCGGGTACAGAGCGTCCTTATACGTCATCGTACAACAAGAAATCGAGCACTACAACCCGGATTTAGCGGCATAATGGACGGTATAGGGTTAATACGGACCATCCATCCAGCGTTTCATGTTGTAGGATGACGTATGAATTGTTGGCGTAGCAGGCGCTGCAGGGCGCCATAAGGATCGATGCAATGGAACTGACTCCGCTCTACATTCGCGTTCACCCCAATGACAACGTCGCGATCGTCGTCAACGACGGCGGTCTGGGCGAGGGCGCGGTGTTTCCCGATGGGCTGGCGCTGCGCGAGCGCGTGCCGCAAGGGCACAAGGTGGCGCTCGCCGATCTCGCGGAAGGCGACGAGGTCATCCGCTATAACGTGGTGATCGGCTATGCGTTGAAGGCGTTGCCGAAGGGCAGCTGGATCAACGAACACGTGATCCGGATGCCGAGCCCGCCGGGGCTCGAAGACCTGCCGATCGCGACCATCAAGGCGCCGGACATGCCGCCGCTCGACGGCTACACGTTCGAGGGCTACCGCAACGCCGACGGCTCGGTTGGCTCGCGCAACATTCTTGCCATCACCACGACCGTGCAATGCGTGGCCGACGTCGTCCAGCACGCCGTCACGCGCATCAAGGCAGAGCTGCTGCCGCGCTATCCGAACGTCGACGACGTCGTCGGGTTGGGTCATACATATGGTTGCGGCGTCGCGATCGATGCGCCCGATGCGATGGTGCCGATCCGCACCGTGCGCAATATCAGCCTGAACCCGAACTTCGGCGGCGAAGTGATGATGGTGAGCCTCGGCTGCGAGAAGCTGCAGCCGGAGCGCCTGATGCCGCCGGGCACGATTCCGATCGCGGCGGCGTCCCACGTCGAGGAAGTCGCCGACATCGGCGACCTCGCGGCCGATTCCAATGGCGACGTGGTCGTGCTTCAGGACGACGCGCACGTCGGCTTCCAGTCGATGATCGACTCGATCATGAGAACCGCCGAAGGCCATCTGAAGCGGCTGAACAATCGCCGCCGCGAGACCTGCCCGGCGTCCGACCTCGTGATCGGCGTGCAGTGCGGCGGCAGCGACGCGTTCTCGGGTCTCACCGCCAATCCCGCGGTGGGCTTCGCGACCGACCTGCTGGTGCGGGCCGGCGCGACCGTGATGTTTTCCGAAGTCACCGAGGTGCGCGACGGCGTCGACCAGCTGACCGCGCGCGCGGCGAACGCGGACGTGGCGGCGGCGATCATCCGCGAAATGCAGTGGTACGACGATTATCTGAAGCGCGGCGGCGCGGACCGCAGCGCGAACACGACACCGGGCAACAAGAAGGGCGGCCTGTCGAACATCGTCGAAAAGGCGATGGGTTCGATCATCAAGTCGGGCAATTCGGCGATCTCGGGCGTGTTGTCGCCGGGCGAAAAGGTCCAGCAGAAGGGCCTGATCTATGCGGCGACGCCGGCAAGCGACTTCATCTGCGGCACGCTGCAACTGGCGGCGGGCATCAACCTGCACGTGTTCACGACCGGCCGCGGCACGCCGTACAGCCTCGCGGAAGTGCCCGTCATCAAGGTCGCGACGCGCTCGGATCTCGCGCGCCGCTGGCACGACCTGATGGACATCGACGCGGGCACGATCGCCACGGGCAACGCAACCATCGAAGACGTGGGCTGGGAACTGTTCCGCCTGATGCTCGACGTGGCGAGCGGCCGCAAGGAAACCTGCGCGGAGAAACTCGGGCTTCACAACGCGTTGTCGCTGTTCAACCCGGCGCCGGAGACCTGAGCGTCGTGCCGTGCGCGGCTTGACACGTGAGTTGACCGCCAACCGGAAGATAACCAGACCGGATGTCGAGCAAGCCATTCACGACAGGAAAACAATCCTGAGCGCGATCGCGGACGCGCTGACCGGCCAGGCGGTTGCGGCGGGGCTGTAACAGACCCGGGGTCAGGTCCGTCACAACCCTCAAATCATTCAGTCGATGCCGTGAAACACGGCATCATCCGGGCCGAGATACGCGGGCGGGCGCCACGCCGCGTCGCGCATCGAGTGTTGCACGAGCTTTTCGACGCCGAGCAGCACCGCGAAAATCGCCATCCGCACAGGGATGCCGTTGTCGGTCTGCCGGAAAATCGCGAGCCGCGAATCGTGGTTCAGGTCGACGCTCAGATCGTTCGCGCCCGGCCGGCTGTCGCGCGGCAGCGGGTGCATGATCAGCGTGTCGGTGCCGCACACGGCATCGACCAGCGCCTGGTTGATCTGGAAGTCCGGCGTGTAGCCTTCGAACGATTCGTCCTTGAAGCGCTCTTTCTGGATGCGCGTCGCGTACACCACATCCGCGCCGCGCAGGCCGGCCGTCAGGTCGTGCGTCTGTTCGACCACGTGCCCGTTACGCGAGATCTGTTCGAGGATATACGACGGCATTTCGAGCATCGGCGGCGAGACCAGCGTGAACTTGATGCCGCGATAAAGCGCGAGCAGCTTCACGAGCGAATGCACCGTGCGGCCGTATTTCAGGTCGCCGACGAGCGCGATATGCGCGCCGTCGACGATCTTGCCAAGCCGCGAGAACTCGCGCTGGATCGTGTACAGATCGAGCAGCGCCTGGCTCGGATGCTCGCCGGGGCCGTCGCCGCCGTTGATCACCGGAATGTTCGTCGCGCGCGCGAATTCGGCGACGGACCCCTGGTCGGGGTGGCGGATCACCAGCGCGTCGACGTAGCCACTCATCACGCGGCTCGTGTCGTAGATCGATTCGCCCTTGGCCATCGACGAAAACGTGAAGCCGGTGGTGTCGCACACCGAGCCGCCGAGCCGGCAGAACGCGGCGCCGAAGCTCACGCGGGTGCGCGTGCTGGCCTCGAAGAACAGGTTGCCGAGCACTGCGCCTTCGAGCACGCGCGAGATTTTCCGGCGGCGCGCGATCGGCTGCATGATGTCGGCGACGCGAAAGAGCGCTTCGACGGAATCGCGCGAGAACTGGTCGACGGACAGCAGCTGCGGGCGCCCTTCAAAGAGCATCTGGCTCGCCAGCGACTGTGAATCTACGCTTTGCGTATAGCTTTCAGTCGGCGCGCCGTTGACCACGATTTCCGACACGAAGCGCTCGACGATCTCCGGCATCGCGCGCGATTCCTGTGAATCGTCGGGCAGAAGCCACGTATCGAGCGCCCGGCGCGACACGCCGATGCGGTTCGCGAAGCTCTCGCGGGTCATGTTCATGCGACGCATCGCGTCGCGCAGGAAGGCTTGCTGAGGAACGCTCATGCGGATCACCCGTCGATGGTCAGAAAAGCTGGTTATATACGCGGTGCGTATATTAGTTCGACGGCGGGAGAAGTCAAGTTATTTTGCGATGAGGCCGCATGAATGCGCCCTCCTTTGCGAGATAGCGAGGTTGCCGGTTACACTGGCGCTCATGCAAATCCGCCCGATCCCACGCCTGCGTCCGGCCGCTCTCGTTCCTGCGAGCGTGGTGGCGCGCGCCTGCGCGATGGCTTCGGCACTGGCTTACGCGGCAACGCAAGCCAAAGCAACAAAACAGCTGCTCATCTGACCGGAGCCTGCTGTTCCGTCAGATGTGTGACGGAACAGCGAGCCCAGGTCCAGCCTCGACGTCCCTTTCCCGCACTGCCTGACGGAATCGATACGGTCACGTTTCGAGGATTAGTCATGTCGATTTTTTCGGGTATCTGGATTCCGCTCATCACGCCGTTCGCCGGCGGCGCGGTCGATCACGACGCGTTGCGCGCGCTCGTCGGCGGTTATGTGAAGGCGGGCGTGTCGGGTTTCGTCGCGCTCGGCACAACCGGCGAGCCCGCCGCGCTCGACGATGCCGAGCAGGCCGCCGTGCTCGCGACCGTGCTGGCAGCGGCGGGCGACGTGCCGGTGATCGCGGGCGTGTCCGGCAATCACGCGGCGACGCTGCGCGAGCGTGTCGCGCGGCTCAACGACGAGCCGGTCGCCGGCCTGCTGATCTGCGCGCCGTACTACGTGCGGCCTTCGCAGGCGGGGCTGGTCGATCACTTCGCGTCCCTCGCGGACATCAGCCGCAAGCCCGTCGTGATCTACGACATTCCGGCGCGCACCGGCGTGCACATCGAGACGGAGACGCTGCTGACGCTCGCCGCGCATCCGCGCATCGAAGCCGTGAAGGATTGCGCGGGCTCGCAGGACGCCACGCTCTCGCTGATTC
>CALFSF010000351.1 GCA_937917025.1 uncultured Paraburkholderia sp. | reverse complement strand
GGCTGGTTGTGAACCATGAACGGCTTTTGCACCGGATCGCCACGCGCGAAATCGCCGAGCGGTATGTTCATCAGATTGACGAACCAGCGAAAGCCCCACGGCACGAATTCGCCGAACGGCACGAGATGATGCTTGTCGTAGCGGTACACGTCGCGCGAACCCGGCGTGATGCCGAACAGGCTGTTCGTATAGTCGACGACCTGGCCTTCCGGCGTGATCGTGCCGCCGATCGCGCCGAACACGATCGACGAATCCGTCGAGTCGGCGAACTGGCGCACGGCGGTGGCGAACGGTTGCGGAACCTGCTGGGCCAGCACCGGAATCGCGGTTTCCGGCGTGATGATCAGATCGGCCGGCTTCGCGGTGATCATCTGCTGGAATTCGTTGATCGCGGCCATTACGCCGGATTCCTCGAACTTCATTTCCTGCTTCACGTTGCCCTGGAGCAGCCGCACCGAAAGCGGTGCGCCGGACGGCACCGTCCATTGGACCCAGGGCAGCATCATGCCCGCCGCGAGCAGGCCGAGCGCGACGACAGCCGGCGTGAGCGTGCGGACAACGCGTGCGTTACCGGTTCGCGTCACGACGCCCGTGGTTTCGCGCGACCGTGTCGCCGCCTGCACGATCAGCGCGGCCACGAGCGCCAGCACCCAGCCGACGCCGTACACGCCCGCCACGGGCGCGAAGCCGGCGAGCGGGCCGTCGACCTGCGCATAGCCGCTCGCGAGCCACGGAAAGCCAGTGAACACGGTGCCGCGGGCCCATTCGCCGATCGCCCACGCGCTCGCGAACGCGAACGCGCCGTGCCATGTCGGTGAAAACGGTTTGTCGCCGAGCCGGCCGTTACTCGCGTGTCCGGCGCAAAACGACCAGATGCCCGCGGCCAGCGCCGGATACAGCGCGAGATAGAGCGAAAACAGCACGAGCGCCGTACCCGCGAGCGGCGCGGCCATGCCGCCGTAGAAGTGCATGCTGACGTAGAGCCACCACACGCCGGTCACGAAATTGCCGAAGCCGAACGCGCCACCCGTCAGCGCCGCGCTTTTCCAGCCGGTCGCGCGCGTGAGCCACGCGAACAGGAACACGAAGAGCGCGAGTTCGAGCCAGCCGCCATGCGGCGTCGGCGCGAAGGAGAGGGTGTTCGCCGCGCCCGCAACGAGCGCAACGAGGTAATGCCAGCGCGGCAGCGCGCGGCCGCCCGCTTCCGCGGTGGTGGACGTCACGCCACGGCGCAGACGGGAAAGGATCGGGTCGGCCATCGTTACGCGGTCGGCGGTAAAGGTGAAGGAAAGACGGGATACGTCGGCGAAAATCAGGTCTGGACGTGCTGTGCGTCGCGCTCGCGCTGTCCGGCCATCGGGTCGCGGCGCACCAGCAGCATGTGAATCTGCCGCGCATCGCCGCGCAGGATCTCGAAGATCAGGTCGTCGAGGCGGACCTTTTCGCCACGGTGCGGCACCCGCCCGAAGTGATGCGTGACCAGCCCGCCGATCGTGTCGACTTCTTCGTCGGAATAGTGCGTGTTGAACGCCTCGTTGAACTGCTCGATGCCGGTCAGCGCCCGCACGCGGAAACGTCCGTCGGGCGAGGCGATGATGTTGCCGCTTTCCTCGTCGAAATCGTATTCGTCCTCGATGTCGCCGACGATCTGTTCCAGCACGTCTTCAATCGTGATGAGACCCGCGACGCCGCCGTATTCGTCGACGACGATCGCGATGTGATTGCGGTTCACGCGGAAGTCGTGCAGCAGCACGTTCAGGCGCTTCGATTCCGGGATGAACACGGCCGGGCGCAGCATGCCGCGCACGTCGAACTCTTCTTCCGCGTAGTAGCGCAACAGGTCTTTCGCGAGCAGCACGCCGATGATGTTGTCGCGGTTGCCGTCGTACACCGGATAGCGCGAGTGCGCCTTCTCCAGCACGTACGGCATGAATTCTTCAGGGGTTTCCGCGATGTTGACCGCGTCCATCTGGGCGCGCGGGATCATGATGTCGCGCGCGCTGAGTTCGGACACCTGGAACACGCCTTCGATCATCGACAGCGAATCGGCATCGATCAGATTGCGTTCGTGCGCGTCCTGCAGGATTTCGAGAAGTTCGCCGCGGGAGTCGGGCTCGGGCGAGATGAAGTCGGTCAGCCGCTCGAGGAGCGAGCGCTTTTCTGGCGGTTTGTCGGTATGGCGTCGACTGGGATACGTGTCGTTCATGATGGTGCGCCCGGCAACGCTGGGCGCGTGATGGCAGAGCATCAAGGATACACCACGCACATGGCGGCTCCGTGTCCGGCCGCACCTGGCCGGATGGCCAGCCCACGGTCCCGGATGCCCGAAGACGGTGACGCGGGTCGTGCGAGGCGTGGTTCATGCGTCGCGCGGAAACCGCGAGGCGGGATTTTTCGCCGGAAATACGGGTAGTTCGGGTTGGTGGCGGGCATTTCGCCGCTGGCCGGCGGCCGGTTACTGGCAGCGGGCGAGGAGCGCCTCGAGCGCACGATCGGGCATGCCGCTCTCGCGCAGCGCGGCGACGGTGCGGCTCACATAGTCGAGCGTCGTGCCGTAGCGGCCGCAGGCGCAGCCGAGCACGGTGCGCACGGTGTCGTCGCGCAGCTTGCCGGTATAGCTCGACACGTCGCGACGCATGACGAAGGCGAGCGCCGCGACGCGGCGGCCGTTGGCGAGCACGCACGGCAGCCATGCCGGCCGGTAGGAGCCCATCGCCATTTCGCGTCGCCAGAGCGCTTCGAGATGCGGCATCGCACCTTCGGCGGCGAGCCGGAACGCGATGCCGGTGCATGAGCCGCCGCGATCGAGCGCGAGAACGAGGCCCGGCTGTTCCGGCGTGCCGCGGTTCACGCGCGACCACAGATAGAGGCCGCGGTGATAGCCGTGTACCTTCGAGCGCGTGGCTTCGATGGTCGGCAGGCCGGGATTCCAGATCAGCGAGCCGTAACCGAAGAGCCACAGGTCGCTCTTGTGGTCCCACGTGCGCAGCGTGCATTCCAGCGAAGCCGCGAGTTCCGCGTCGGTCAGCAGCCGCGATTCGCCGAGCGCGGGCGGGTAGTCCGGGCAGGGCGCGGTGTTGTCTTCGACGGGGTTGGGGTAACGGGCGCTCACGGTGAAATCCGGCGTGTCAGTAAGGATCGGGGAAGCCGAGTTTCACGAGAATGCCGGTCTCGATGCCTTCCATTTCCTGCGCTTCTTCTTCGACTTCGTGATCGTAGCCCTGAGCGTGCAGCGTGCCGTGAACCAGCAGGTGCGCATAGTGCGCTTCGAGCGGTTTGCCCTGTTCGGCGGCTTCCTTCTCGACCACCGGACAGCACAGGATCAGGTCGCCCGTCACCGGATCGTCTTCCGATTCGGCGTACGCGAAGGTCAACACGTTGGTCGCGTAATCCTTGCCGCGATACGTGCGGTTCAGCGTGCGGCCTTCTTCAGCGTCGACGAGGCGCACCGTCAGTTCGGCATCCGCGAAGAGCGCGGCCCTGATCCAGCCGGCGACGGTCGCGCGCGGCAGGATCGCCTTGTGCCCGGGGAAGGCTTTCGAAGCCGGAAACTGCAGATTCAGCGAAAGTTTCGGAGCGCGGCTCATGCGGAGGCTTTTCTTTGCGTCGGTTCGGTGGTCAGCGTGCGTCGGCGGGCTTCTCGGCGGTCTTCGCGGAATGCGCGTCGTACGCCTCGACGATGCGCGCGACGAGCGGATGACGCACCACGTCCACGCTCGTGAAACGCGTGAGCGCAATGCCGCGCACGTTCGAGAGCACCTGTTGCGCCTCGATCAGGCCGCTCTTGTGACCGCGCGGCAAGTCGACCTGCGTCGTGTCGCCGGTCACCACGGCCTTCGAGCCGAAGCCGATCCGCGTGAGGAACATCTTCATCTGTTCGGGCGTGGTGTTCTGCGCCTCGTCGAGGATGATGAACGCATGGTTCAGCGTGCGGCCGCGCATGTACGCGAGCGGCGCGATCTCGATCATCTGCCGCTCGAACATCTTCGCGGTTTTGTCGAAGCCGAGCAGGTCGTAAAGCGCGTCGTACAGCGGACGCAGATACGGATCGACCTTCTGCGCGAGATCGCCCGGCAGGAACCCGAGGCGCTCGCCCGCCTCGACGGCCGGACGCGTCAGCACGATGCGCTTCACCTGATCGCGCTCCAGCGCATCGACCGCGCACGCCACCGCGAGATACGTCTTGCCCGTGCCGGCCGGCCCGATGCCGAACGTCACGTCGTGCGAGACGATCTGCTTCAGGTATTCGCGTTGCGCGGGCGTGCGCCCGCGCAGATCCGCGCGGCGTGTGTACAGCTTCGGACCGAGCTCTTCCAGGTCTTCGTCGCCGGTGTCGGCCGGCTGGTCGAACGGGTGATCCGGGTTGCCGGGAAAGCGGGCATCCAGGTTTTCCGCGCCGTTCGCGCCGTTTGCACGGGGACGCGCCGGATGACGCGCTTCGACGAGCGCGAGCTGGATATCGTCGACCGATAGCGGCTCGCGCGCGTTGTTGTAGAAGTTCTCGAGCGCGGTGAGCGCGACCTTCGCGCCGCGTCCGCGAATCGTGATGCGGTGGCCGCGGCGTTGCAGCGTGACGTCGAGCGCCTGCTCGATCTGCCGCAGGTTTTCGTCGAGCGGGCCGCACAGGTTGGCAAGCCGCGCGTTGTCTTCGCGCGGCGCGGTGAATTCCAGATGCTGCTGAGTGGTCTTCAAGGCGATGGGTCGATCCTGTCGGTTTCGTTGTGCTTCGGGACGTTGCTCAATGCGTGGTCGTCGGGACGTCGTCGTGCAGCAGCACGAGTTCGCCGCGCAGCGAGTGCGGATACGCCTGAACGATCTTCACGTCGACCATCTGGCCGATCAGGCGCGCGTGCGACTCGACGGGCACCGGGAAGTTGACCACGCGGTTGTTTTCGGTGCGGCCCGCGAGCTCGTTCGGGTCCTTGCGCGCCGGGCGCTCCACCAGAATGCGCTCGATCTTGCCGACCATCGCCGCGCTGATACGCGCGACGTTTTCCTCGATCGTGGCCTGCAGATGTTGCAGGCGTTTTAACTTCACCTCGCGCGGCGTGTCGTCGTGCAGGTTCGCGGCCGGCGTGCCGGGGCGCGGGCTGTAGATGAACGAGAAGCTCGTGTCGTATTTCATCTCGTGAATCAGCGACATCATCTTGTCGAAGTCTTCCTCGGTCTCGCCGGGGAAGCCGACGATCATGTCGGTCGACAGCGACAGGTCCGGACGGATCGCGCGCAGCCGGCGGATCACCGACTTGTATTCGAGCACGGTATAGCCGCGCTTCATCGCCATCAGGATACGGTCGGAGCCGTGCTGCACCGGCAGGTGCAGGTGGCTCACGAGCTTCGGCACCTTTGCATAGGTGTCGATGAGGCGCTGCGTGAATTCTTTCGGATGCGACGTGGTGTAGCGAATCCGTTCGATGCCGGGAATCTCGGCGACGTATTCGATCAGCGTCGCGAAATCGGCGATTTCCGTTTCGCCCAGCGTCAGCGCGCCGCGATATGCGTTCACGTTCTGCCCGAGCAGCGTGACTTCGCGCACGCCCTGGTCGGCGAGACCGGCGATTTCGGTGAGCACGTCGTCGAGCGGGCGCGACACTTCCTCGCCGCGCGTGTACGGCACGACGCAGTAGCTGCAGTACTTGCTGCAGCCTTCCATGATCGACACGAACGCGCTCGGACCCTCGACGCGCGCCGGCGGCAGATGGTCGAACTTTTCGATTTCGGGGAACGAGATGTCGACCTGCGCGCGGCCACTTGCGCGGCGCCTGTCGATCATCTGCGGCAGGCGGTGCAGCGTTTGCGGACCGAACACGAGATCGACGTACGGCGCACGCGCGACGATCGACGCACCTTCCTGGCTCGCGACGCAGCCGCCGACGCCAATGATCAGATTGGGGTTCGCTTCCTTCAGCTCGCGCACGCGGCCGAGATCGGAGAAGACTTTTTCCTGCGCTTTTTCGCGCACCGAACACGTGTTGAAGAGGATGACGTCCGCGTCTTCGGGGGAGTCGGTCTTCACGAGACCTTCAGCCGCGCCGAGTACGTCGACCATCTTGTCGGAGTCGTACTCGTTCATCTGGCAGCCAAAGGTCTTTACATAAACTTTCTTGGTCATCGAATTTCGCCGGTCGCAGTGGTTAACCTGGGGGCGCGGTAGTAAGGGGGAACGAAGGAACTGCACGGGGCGCTGAAGCAGGCGGCTCTTGTGGCTCTTGCGGCGGTTGCCGTCCGTGTAGCGTAGTCCGACATTATATCCCCTGCTGGCGGACGGTTTTGCGCGCCCGCGCGGGCGCGGGGAAGCCCAGCAGCGCCTCCAGTTCGCCGGAAACCTGCGCGAAACGCGCGCTCAGGAAGTCGAGCAGCACCCGCACACGTGGCGCCATGAAGCGGTTGCGGTGATAAAGCGCGTGCAGCGGCGCATCCGGATAGCGCCAGTCGGGCAGCAGGATGCGCAGGCCGTCGCCGCGCAGGTCCGCTTCGACGTCCCACATCGACTTGATCACGATGCCGTAGCCACGTAACGCCCAGTCGCGGGCGATGGCGCCATCGTTGGTTTCGCGGGCCGTATCGAGCGGCACGGTGTAGTGCTGCACTTCGTCGCCGCGCGTGAAGCGCCATTCGTTGACCGCGCCGGACGCCGTGCCAAGCACGATGCAGTCAAAACGTGCCAGATCGTGCGGGTCTTTCGGCTCGCCGTGCTTCGCGATGTATTCGGGCGACGCGCACAGCACGCGCCGGTTCGGCGCGAGCGGCTTCGCGACGAGCGAGCTGTCGGGCGGCACGCCAAAGCGGATCGCGAGGTCGATGTCGTCCTGCAGCAGGTTCGACAGCGAATCCGACAGCGTGAGCGCGAACGTGACTTCCGGATGCTGCGCGTTGAATTCGTCGAGCCAGTGCATCAGCAGGTTGCGGCCGAAGTCGGAGGTCGCGGAAATCCGCACCTTGCCGCGCACGACGTTCTGGCCCGCCTGCAGCGCGGCTTCAGCGTCGTCGAGCGCCTGCAGCGCCTGGCGGCAGCAGTTCAGATACAGGCGGCCTTCGTCGGTGAGCCGCAACTGGCGCGTCGTGCGCTCGAAGAGGCGTGCCCGCAGGCCGGTTTCGAGCTTCGTCAGCCGCGCGCTCGCTGCGGCGGGCGTGAGCCCCAGCTTGCGGCCTGCGGCGGACAGGCTGCCCAGTTGCGCCGCCTCGACGAAGAGGCGAATGTCTCCGAGGTTGTCCATCGATCTTTCAAAATAATTTGATAATGATTCAAATGCTACGCCCATTCTCAAATCGATGCGTAGCCGGGACAATGCGCTCCTGTGAAACCGGAGATCCAGATGCCCATTCCACTTTTAGCGCTGGCGATCAGCGCGTTTGCCATCGGCACGACCGAGTTCGTGATCATGGGCCTCCTGCCCGAGGTCGCGCGGGATCTGGCGGTGTCGCTGCCGTCGGCGGGGCTGCTCGTCAGCGGTTATGCGCTGGGCGTTGCGGTCGGCGCGCCGCTCCTCGCGGCGCTCACGAGCCGGATGCCGCGCAAGCTCGCGCTGCAACTGCTGATGGGCGTGTTCATCGTCGGCAACGTGCTGTGCGCGGTCGCGGGGAATTATTCGATGCTGATGGTCGCGCGCGTGGTGACGTCGTTCGCGCATGGTTCGTTCTTCGGCATCGGCGCGGTGGTGGCGGCTTCGCTCGTGCCGCAGGAAAAGCGGGCGAGCGCGATCGCACTGATGTTCACGGGCCTCACGCTCGCGAACGTGCTGGGCGTGCCGTTCGGCACTTTCATCGGCCAGACGTTCGGCTGGCGCGTCGCGTTCTGGATCGTCGCGGCGTTCGGCGTGCTCTCGCTGGCAGGCGTCACCGCGCTCGTGCCGAACCGGCACGATGCCGGCCCGACCGGCCTCGGCCACGAAGTGCGCGTGCTGAAGGACCCGCAGGTCTGGATCGCGCTCACGATGACCGTGCTGGGCTTTGGCGGCGTGTTCGTCGTCTTCACCTACATCGCGCCGATTCTCGAGCAGGTGAGCGGCTTCACGCCGCACGGCGTGACGCTGATCCTCGTGATCTTCGGCATCGGGCTGACGGTCGGCAACACGATCGGCGGAAAGCTCGCGGACCGCGCGCTGATGCCCTCGCTGATGGGCATTCTCGTGGCGCTCGCCGTGGTCATGGCGATCTTCGCGAAGACGAGCCACTCGCAGATCGCCGCCGGCATCACGGTGTTCGTGTGGGGCATTGCCGCGTTCGCGACGGTGCCGCCGTTGCAGATGCGCGTCGTCGAAAAGGCGAGCGCCGCGCCGAATCTTGCTTCGACGCTGAACATCGGGGCGTTCAACGTCGGCAATGCGGGCGGCGCGTGGCTCGGTGGTCTCGCGATCGGTCACGGCTATGCGCTCGATGTGCTGCCGTGGGTGGCGGCCGGCGTGACGGTGCTCGCGCTCGCGTTGACCGTCGTGGCGGCGCGCATGGATGCGCCTTCTGCGGTCGTGCCGCAGCGGGTGTGAGCAGGGCGCAAAAGCACTCGACGATTCAGGTGTGATCCTTCGCGATGCTAATGTCGGAAGTCCCATAAACAAAAGGGATGACTGAACTGCACCCCAACACTTGGAATCGGCAGTCGATCCTATACCGTGCTGTTACACCCGGTGTTATGTACCGAACGATTGTGTTCCGGCGAGGGTGATAGAGTCAGGAATGACGCGCAATCGCACAACAGTACTTGCCGGGGGAGATCATGCGAAGGACATTTTTTCTCATTGCCGCCGTTGCCTTATCAGCTTGCACGACCACCACGGGCATCACACCTATAGGTAGTGGGCTGTACATGCTGGGCACCCAGGACGGCATGGCGTATTCAGGTTCAAAGGTAAAGGCAGGACTCTATCAGCAGGCACAGCAGTTCTGCGAGGCGAAGAACGAGGATGTTATGCCGGTCAACAGCACAAGCCAGGATTCCAGCTTTGCTGAATATGCATCGGCAGAAATCCAGTTTCGATGCGCGGCCAGAGTGGCGCAGGGCAACTGATTGTAGATTCCGGCGGTTCTACCGGAGACCCCTGACAGGTTGCTACCCTTGAGCCACAAGAGCAGTTCAATCGGCGTCCCAATTAAAGGTGAAACGACCAAGGTTACCCGCCCATCGAGCGGTGCGGAATCCTCTCCGTGTGCCGTCCGCGTCATGGTAAGTGGCGATCATGCCGATCCCGGGTGGCATCAGCACGATCTCGACGCAGGGGTATAGATCGATACCCCATGCACTCAGATCACCCAACGCCGCCTCGAACGCAGGCCGTCCGGTTTCATTATGAACACGTCGTATCTCGTCATCAGAAAGTGCGACTATCTTGACCGTTCGTATCATATTAGTGTCGTTACTTACCGGTGCATTTGGAGGCCCCGGCTTCGAACGCATATTGTCTTGCGGTGGCGGCACTTCGATAGCCGTATGACGTAGCGAAGACGCTATAGGTATCCTGGCCCACTTCGAGCACATCGCTGGTGGACACACAGCCTGATAGCATCGCCGCACAGACAATCTCAAGCCCGGCATCTTTGGCGTTCATTCTGCCACCCTGTTATGTACTTTGTGGTTGCGGGGATTCTAGCACCGGCAAAAGTGCTCAATTTGTGCGCCGGGTAACGTAGCCGGGTCCAGAAAGTCCCGTCCGTGACGCTTAATTCCCGATTGTCACATTCTCCCCGAAGGTCGCTAAGGCCGTCATATTTGACGCGAGCCTCTTTTGCCAGATAGTTGGTGAAATTCAGACCTGCAGACTTTCCCATTATGCGGAATGCCGTACTAACGAAGTTCGTACGAGACCATTCCTCATTGGCTGGTCGAAATCGCTTGTGAATTATTCGCGCATTGACTACCGCGACAGGCAGGACGCTGAGATCGTCCCTGACGTACTTGTCGAGGAATTGCCGTGTGCGCTCGCCAGCACGGACAACTCAGGTATCTGCCCGATGTTCTAGCCAGTCCTTACACACGGACTGGCTGGCGTTCTTCGAGCCATAGGGGCCAAGGTAGCGATCGTCGCCCGATACTCTTGGAAACGAATTCGGCGGCAGTGAAGAGCGTGGAAAAGCGTCCATGAGGCATCCTTAGTGTCGACTGTCGTAGCTCGGATTCGCCAACGTACGGCCCACAATCGGCGCGAGAGTACAGAGAATCTAGGAGGCTCCGCACTGCTAACTCATTGATTTTTCATCTATCTATGAGAACGTCGGATAGCTCTATAAGCGCAGAGCTTCTTTCGGTGTGACGATAACTTGGTTGGGCGCGACGAAATCCGCTGATAGTCTGGCTCTTCATTGATGCGCGTCCGCCCGAAGGCGGCGCTTCTGGAGGCCACCATGCATTCCCCGCTTGCGCTGGTTCGCGACCCAGCGGCCGATCTGCCCGACGGCCCCCGCGCGCCCGAACCGTTCGATGCGCTCGAGCATCTCGTCGGTGTCAACCTGGCCCGGCTGCGCGCCGAGCGCCAGCTCTCGCTCGACGCACTCGCACGCGCGTCCGGTGTTTCGCGGGCGATGCTCGCGCAGATCGAATCCGCGCGCAGCGTGCCGTCGATCAAGGTGCTGTGCAAGGTCGCCGCGGCGCTGAAGGTTTCGGTGGCGGCGTTCTTGCGGCGTCACGCGGTGAACGGTTTCGAGCATCTGCCGGCAGGGCAGACGGCGCGTGTGGTCAGCGCCAGCGGGCGATATTCGACGCGTGCGCTGTATCCCGAAGGCGACCCCGTCGCGGCCGAGTTTCACGAGTTGCGGATCGCGCCGCTGCATACCGAAACCGGGACGCGTCGCGCGCCGGGTACGACGGTGAATCTGGTTGTCAGCGACGGCACGCTCGAAGTCCGCGTGCATGACCAGCGCCAGTTGCTGGCAACCGGCGACGCGATCGTCTTCGATGCGGACCAGCCCCACAGTTTTCGCAATCCCGGCGACACCGAAGCGCGCGCGTTTCGCGTGACGCTCAACGCCGAGACACCGCCGCGCCAGGATATGCCGCACGACGCGCCAGCGCAACCGGTGGCGTCGTGAAAGCCCCAGGGTAAATCGTCCTGCGCGATCATTTTCGTCGAAGTCGTGTATTCTTTGCCGGCCGGTTTTATCCGGCAATCAGTGCGTCTTCAGGGCGGGGTGTAATTCCCCACCGGCGGTATGCAGGCCATGGCAGTCCGGCCCGCGAGCCCGCGAGCGCCCGCGCTTCACGTTGTAGCGGGGTCAGCAGATCTGGTGAAATGCCAGAGCCGACGGTCATAGTCCGGATGAGAGAAGATGTGCAGATGGTCATGGTCCAGCCCATGCGTTTCGTCCGTGTATGCGAACGGCGGCGCGTGGACGTGTGCCGCATTGCGTTCGATGCGCGCACGGGGTTCTGTCTGTTTGCAATGCCCTGAAACGTTTTTCGCCCAACTTCCGCGAGGAGCGTTTCACATGTCTTTTGCTACATTTCCTGCACCGGCTGCGCATTTCGAAAGCGCGTTTGCCGATCTCCCCCTGCTTTCCACCGAAGCCGTTCCGCCCCGTATCGCCGCTGCACTCGATGCGATGCGCGAGGGTCGCGCCGTCGTGCTTCAGGATGACCACGACCGCGAGAACGAAGCCGACCTGATCGTTTCCGCCGAGCGTCTCACGAACGAAACGATGGCTTTGCTGATCCGCGAATGCAGCGGCATCGTGTGTCTGTGCCTGCCCGACGAGAAGATCCGCGCGCTCGAACTGCCGCCGATGGCCGTCAACAACGAAAGCCGTCACGGTACGGCGTTCACCGTGTCGATCGAAGCGCGTGAAGGAGTGTCGACGGGCGTTTCCGCCGCCGACCGCGTGACGACGATCCGCGCGGCCATCGCCGACCATGCGAAGCCCGCCGATATCGTCCGTCCGGGGCACGTGTTCCCGCTGCGCGCGATGCCCGGCGGCGTGCTCGCGCGCCGTGGCCACACCGAAGGCACCGTCGACCTCGCGATCCTCGCGGGGCTGAAGCCGGCGGGCGTGCTGTGCGAACTGATGAACGCCGACGGCACGATGACGCGCGGCGCCGACGTGGAGCGCTTCGCCGCGCGACACAGTCTGCCGATGCTGACGATCGCGGAACTCGTGGCGTTTCGTGAAGCGCTGGCGACGGCGCGCGAGTGCTGCACGGACGCGGCGTGAGGAAAGGCGGGTTCGTCACGCGAGCCTGCCTTTGCTTCGAGAAACGAAAGCGCGGGCCGTAGCCGGCGGCGTCGATATCGACGTTGACGTCGCTACCTCGGCCCGCGCGTAGCGACCTACGACTGCACGTCGCCGAATTCGCCGCGTCGGCCGGCTTCGACCAGCGCGGGCAGTTCGTCCATGTGTTCCATGATCCGCGTGATGCCCATGTTGCGCAGCACGTCCGCGTAACCGTCGGGGATGTGACTCGCGCCGACGAACGCAATCGTCTTCATGCCCGCCGCGCGCGCCGCGTTCAGCCCCGCAACGCTGTCCTCGACGACGATGCAGCGCGCCGGCTCCACGTTGAGTTGCCGCGCGGCGAGCAGGTAGACGTCGGGGTAGGGCTTCGGCCGCGCGACCTGCTCGGCGCTGAAGATGCGTCCCGCGAAAATCTCCGTCAGCCCCGCACGTTTCACCGAAGCGAGCACGCGCGACATCCGGCTGTTCGACACGACCGCCGCCGGGAGCGTCACGCGTTGCAACGCGTCGCGCACGCCGCTGATCGCGCAGAGCGAAGAAGCCAGCGCGCGCTCGACGTTGTGTTCGACGGTTTGCAGGAAATCCGCCGGCAGCGTGATGTTCTGGCTCGCCTGGAGGTTTTCGAGGAAGCGCGAGGTCTGCTGGCCGAACGCGCTCTTCACGGCGACTTCGAAGTCGATGCCGGGGAAGGTGGACGTCAGCGTATCGAGCATGACGTGATCGGCGATGACTTCGCTATCGACGAGAACGCCGTCGCAATCACAGATGAGGTGGTCGAGCATGCGTAAAACGGGTGCGAAGGTCAGGTTGGCGGGCCCGCTGGCCTCGTGACGCGTCGGCCGGCGTGGATCGAAAGCGCCATCATACGTGGTTGTCGCGCGGGCGCTCGCAGGCGCGCCCGCGCTGCGCGGGTTTCCGTTTCGGCCGGTATGGCGAAGAGCAGCCCAAACCGTCGACCCGCTCAATGCTCCGGTGAATCGGCCCACGCCGTCGCGGCACGCACGGCGCGATGCCAGCCGTCGATGCAGCCTTTCACGTCGGCAGGCGGCATCGCGGGTGAGAAGCGACGGTCGAGCTTCCACTGGCTCCGCAGTTCGCCGACGTCCTTCCAGTACCCGACCGCCAGCCCCGCGAGATACGCCGCGCCGAGTGCGGTTGTTTCGCTGACTTTCGGACGCACCGCATCCACGCCGAGAATATCGGCCTGGAACTGCATCAGCAGATTGTTCGTGCACGCGCCGCCGTCAACGCGCAGTTCGCCGACGCGAATACCCGAATCCGCTTCCATCGCGCGCAGCACATCGACCGATTGATAGGCGATCGCATCGAGCGCCGCGCGCGCGATATGCGCGGACGTCGTGCCGCGCGTCACGCCGAAGAGCGTGCCGCGCGCGCGTGCGTTCCAGTGCGGCGCGCCGAGTCCGGCGAACGCCGGCACGAGATAGACGCCGTCGCAATGCGGCACGCTGCGCGCGAGCGGCTCGATCTCCGACGCGCTCTTGATGATGCCGAGTCCGTCGCGCAGCCACTGCACGACCGCGCCCGCGATAAAGATGCTGCCTTCTAGCGCGTAGTTGATCTGGCCGCCGATCTGCCAGGCGATGGTCGTGACGAGATTGTTCTTCGATTCGATCGGCTTGTCGCCGGTGTTCATCACGAGAAAGCAGCCAGTGCCATACGTGTTCTTCACCATGCCCGGTTGCGTGCACATCTGTCCGAACAGCGCCGCATGCTGGTCGCCGGCGATGCCCGCGATCGGTATCTTCGAAGCGAATACGGTGGTTTTCGTCGGGCCGTAGATCCCGGACGAAGGACGCACCTCGGGCAACATGCTGCGCGGAATATCGAGCGCGTCGAGCAGTTCGTCGTCCCATTGCAGCGTGTGGATGTTAAAGAGCATCGTGCGCGATGCGTTGGTCACGTCGGTGACGTGCAGGCCGTGCTGCGTGAAATTCCACACGAGCCAGCTGTCGACCGTGCCGAACGCGAGCTTGCCCTGACGCGCCCTTTCGCGCGCGCCTTCGACGTTGTCGAGAATCCAGCGGATCTTGGTGCCGGAAAAATACGAGTCGACCGGCAGACCGGTTTTCGCCCGTACTTTTTCCTCGAGGCCCTGCGCCTTCAACTGGTCGCAGAAATCCGCGGTGCGGCGATCCTGCCAGACGATCGCGTTGTAGACCGGCTGGCCGGTTTCGCGATCCCAGACAATCGTCGTTTCGCGCTGGTTCGTGATGCCGATCGCGGCAATCGCCGT
This sequence comes from uncultured Paraburkholderia sp., assembly GCA_937917025.1. Taxonomy (GTDB): domain Bacteria; phylum Pseudomonadota; class Gammaproteobacteria; order Burkholderiales; family Burkholderiaceae; genus Paraburkholderia. The sequence continues at coordinate 2,584 of CALFSF010000351.1, read as the reverse complement.
GCCGTTCAGGCCGGCGCGCGTGACGGCTTCGGCGGCAACGCCCGCCTGCGTCGACCAGATTTCCTGCGGATCGTGTTCGACCCAGCCCGGGCGCGGATAGAACTGCTGGAACTCCTTCTGCGCAATCGACACGACATTGCCGTCGTGGTCGAACAGCATCGCGCGCGAGCTGGTCGTGCCCTGATCGAGCGCGAGGATGTACTGGTCCTGCATTGTGTCTTCTCCATGTTTTTCATGACGCGGCGCGTTCGCGGGCTGCCGGTGTACGTCAGCATGCGGCAACGCTCATGTTTCGGGCAGCACGGTGTGTCGCGCACAACGGGCTGGCCGTCATGTGCCTGCTTTGGCGCGGCAGCCATGCCGCACGCACTGCATGCGGCCACGTCGGCTTCACGCGTGCTGCGTGACGTCTTCTTCGCGCGCGAACCACACGTCGATCTCGCGCGCGACCACGTCGAGCTTGCCTGACCCGATGAGATGCAGGCCGAGCTTGGTGCGTCGCCAGAGCACGTCGTGCGCGCAGCGGGCCCACTCGGTATCGCGAAGATAGCGCAGTTCCGCTTCGTAGAGACCTGGCGCGAACGCGTGGCCGAGATCGGCAAGCGCGCGCGCACGGCCGACGACATACGCCGCGCGCGTGCCATAAGCGCGCGCGTAGCGGTGGGCGAGATCGGCGGGCAGCCACGCGTGCTGCTGCTGAAACTGCACGGCGAAGCGCTCGAAATTCGCGTTCGCGATATCGCCGCCCGGCAGCGTCGCACCGGCCGTCCAGGCCGGCGCCGGCGATTCGAGGGCGCGGGAAAGTTCGTCGACCGCTTCTTCCGCGAGCTTGCGAAACGTCGTGATCTTGCCGCCGAACACCGACAGCAGGGGCGCTTCGCCTGGCGGCGCGTCGAGCTCCAGGCGGTAGTCGCGCGTGACGGCCGACGGGTTGTCCGCGCCTTCTTCCTCGAGCAGCGGACGCACGCCGGAATAGGTCCAGCAGACGTCTGCCGGCGTGATCTTGCGCTTGAAGTAGCGGTTGATCGAGTCGCACAGGTACTGCGTCTCGCCGGCGGTGATCGCGACCTGGGCGGGATCGTCGCGATACTCGATATCGGTCGTGCCGATCAGCGTGTAGTCGTGCTCGTACGGAATGGCGAAGATGATCCGCTTGTCCGGATTCTGGAAGATATACGCGTGATCGTGCGTGAAGAGGCGCCGCGTCACGATATGGCTGCCTTTCACGAGGCGCACGCTGTGCGCCGCGCCGCGCCCGAGCGCGCCCTGCAGCAGTTCGCCGACCCACGGGCCCGCCGCGTTCGCGATCGCGCCCGCGCGCATGTCGATGGCGCGGCCGTCCGCGCTTTCGAGCCGCGCGTGCCATTCGCCGCCCGCGCGTACCGCGCTGACGAGTTTCGTGCGGGTGAGGACGGTGGCGCCGCGCTCGGCGGCGTCGAGCGCGTTCAGCACGACGAGCCGCGCGTCGTCGACCCAGCCATCCGAATACACGAAGCCGCGACGGATCGAGTCGACGAGCGGCTCGCCGGCCGGATGACGGCGCATGTCGATGCCGCACGAGCCGGCCAGCAGTTCGCGACGCGCGAGGTGATCGTAGAGAAAGAGGCCGGCCCGGATGAGCCACGCCGGCCGCAGATCCGGCATGTGCGGCATGACGAAACGCAGCGGCCACATGATGTGGGGCGCGGCGCGCAGCAGCGTTTCACGTTCCTGCAGCGCCTTGCGCACGAGCCCGAACTCGCGGTACTCGAGATAGCGCAAACCGCCATGAATGAGCTTCGTGCTCGCCGACGAAGTGTGCGCCGCGAGATCGTCCTGCTCGCACAGCAACACGGAAAGGCCGCGCCCGGCGGCATCGCGCGCGATGCCCGCCCCATTGATTCCGCCCCCCACGACGAGCAGATCGTATCTCGCACCTTGCGTCACCGGCTATGTCCCCTGAATCCCGAAGGAAATTTTGACGAAACCATAATGTTCGTTTTCGAACTTTAATGAACATATTCGAAAAAGTAAAGTTCGATAGTCTGATAGCCGAACGGCCAGGGTGACACGGGATACGCTCGCGGACGATACTCACGAGACGAGCCAACAAAAGGTGAGAAACATGCGTGGAATCTGGATAGCGGGTGCGGCGGCGCTGCTGGCGGGGTGCGTCGGTACACCGAGCCTGAGCGGCACGATGGGCGCGCCGTCGTTTGCGTCGTTGCAGGAAATGTGCGGCGGGCAGGCGCTCGATTACGGCAAGGACGCGCAGCCGGTGTATTCGACGCTATTCGATGCGTACGTCGGCAGCCGCCATGGGAAAGGATCGAAAGCGGCGTACTGCGCGTTCCAGGCGGAGCTCGCGCAGCACTACACGGCGGAGGGTGCGAGCGGCGACGCGCAGATGCGAAACCAGTGGGTGGCGTACCTCACCGCGCAGCGCGCGAAGGCGCTCAGCTGGCGGGCGACGGTCGATCCGACCTTGCGCGGCGGCTAGCTCGCAACCGCACGCGATCGCCAGGCGGCAAGCGCGCGGTGACGGCGGCATGGGCAGGCGTGCGGTCGCCGAACGCCGTAGGCGCTCGGCCGAGCGTCGTGTAGG
>CALFSF010000350.1 GCA_937917025.1 uncultured Paraburkholderia sp. | reverse complement strand
CAAGATCTACGACGGCTTGCTCGAAACGGAAGTGACGGAAGTGTCGCGCGGCGAACTGCCGCCGGTCCCCGTCAAGATCATGATGAACGTCGGCAACCCGCAACTCGCGTTCGATTTCTCGCAGTTGCCGAACGCCGGCGTCGGTCTCGCGCGCCTCGAATTCATCATCAACAACAACATCGGCGTGCATCCGAAGGCGATCCTCGAGTATCCGAACATCGATGCGGATCTGAAGAAGGCCGTGGAAAGCGTCGCACGCGGCCACGCGTCGCCGCGCGCGTTCTACGTCGACAAGCTGACGGAAGGCATCGCGACGATCGCCGCGGCGTTCTATCCGAAGCCCGTCATCGTGCGTCTGTCTGATTTCAAGTCGAACGAGTACAAGAAGCTGATCGGCGGTTCGCGCTACGAGCCGGACGAGGAAAATCCGATGCTCGGTTTCCGCGGCGCGTCGCGCTACATCGCGGAAGACTTCGCCGAGGCGTTCCAGATGGAATGCATCGCGCTCAAGAAGGTGCGCGAGGAAATGGGCCTCGACAACGTCGAGATCATGGTGCCGTTCGTGCGCACGCTGAAGCAGGCGGAGCGCGTGGTCGGGCTGCTGTCGAAGTTCGGCCTGAAGCGGGGTGAGAAGAACCTGCGTCTCATCATGATGTGCGAAGTGCCGTCGAACGCGATTCTCGCCGAGGAATTCCTGCAGTTCTTCGACGGTTTCTCGATCGGCTCGAACGACCTGACGCAGCTCACGCTCGGCCTCGACCGCGATTCCGGCATGGAACTGCTGGCTGTCGATTTCGACGAACGCGACCCGGCGGTCAAGTTCATGCTGAAGCGCGCGATCGAAACCTGTCTGCGTCTGGGCAAGTACGTCGGTATTTGCGGCCAGGGCCCTTCGGATCATCCGGATTTCGCGCAATGGCTGACGGACGAAGGCATTGCGTCGATCTCGCTGAATCCGGATACGGTCATCGAAACGTGGCAGGCGCTGGCGAAGTCTTCGGCAAAGTAAACATGTTGCAAGGCGCGGAATAACGCATCAGGTTCGTGCTATAAACACCCCGGTATATCCGGGGTGTTTTGCTTTGTGGAGGTCGACGTGACAACAGGCGGGCTGTTCTGGTGGGTGGGTGCGGGGGTGCTCGTCGTGCTGGAGTTGTTCAGCGGCACCTTCTATATGCTGATGATCGCGCTGGGCTTTGTCGCGGCGGGTCTTGCGCACTGGGCGGGACTCGGACTCGATTTGCAGTTTGCGATCGCGGCGCTTGTCGCGGCGGCGGCCGTGTTCGTCCTGCGCCGCTCGCGCTTTGGCCGGAAAGTGCGCAAGGACGCGCTGCACGATCCCGACGTGAATCTGGACATCGGCGAGACGCTGAGCGTGTCCGGCTGGCACGACCGGCGCGCACGCACGAACTATCGCGGCGCGCAGTGGGATGTCGAACTGGCGCCAGGCGAGCCCGAGGACGCGCGGCTCTACGAGATCACCGCGCTGCGAGGAAGCTGCCTGATCGTGGCGGCAAAAAAGCAGCCCGTGCAGGCCTGAGTTCGCCGAAGAACACAGGCACGGACGAACAACGTATCGAATCATAAAAAGGGGTAACACGATGGACGTAACTATCGTCGGGGCAATCCTGCTGGTGATCGTGTTTGTGATCGCCGCGCAAACCATCAAGATCGTGCCGCAGCAGCACGCGTGGGTGCTGGAGCGGCTCGGCCGCTATCACGCGACGCTCACGCCCGGCATGACGATCGTGCTGCCGTTCGTCGACCGCATCGCGTACAAGCATATCCTCAAGGAAATTCCGCTCGAAGTGCCGAGCCAGGTCTGTATCACGCGCGATAACACGCAGCTGCAGGTCGATGGCGTGCTGTACTTCCAGGTGACCGATCCGATGAAGGCGTCGTACGGGTCGAGCAACTTCGTGTTCGCGATCACGCAGCTGTCGCAGACCACGTTGCGTTCGGTGATCGGCAAGCTCGAACTGGACAAGACGTTCGAGGAGCGCGACTTCATCAACCACAGCATCGTGTCCTCGCTCGATGAGGCCGCGGCGAACTGGGGCGTGAAAGTGCTGCGCTACGAAATCAAGGACCTGACGCCGCCCAAGGAAATTCTCCACGCGATGCAGGCGCAGATTACCGCCGAGCGCGAAAAACGCGCGCTGATCGCGGCGTCGGAAGGGCGCAAGCAGGAGCAGATCAATATCGCATCCGGCGGGCGCGAGGCGTCGATCCAGAAGTCCGAAGGCGAGCGCCAGGCGGCGATCAATCAGGCGCAGGGCCAGGCCGCCGCGATTCTGGCGGTGGCCGAGGCGAACGCGCAGGCGATCCAGAAGATCGCGGCGGCGATCCAGTCGACGGGCGGCATGGAGGCGGTGAACCTGAAGGTGGCCGAGCAGTACGTGAGCGCGTTCGGCAACCTCGCGAAGCAGGGCAACACGCTGATCGTGCCGGGCAATCTCGCGGACATGAGCACGATGATCGCATCCGCGCTGACGATCGTGAATCGCGGCAAGGCTGGCTGACGCCCCGCGATGGGTTGTTTGCTGGGGCTTCGCCGAACGAGCGGCGATGTTGCAGCGGCGTGACGGACGCCGGTCGCGGCTTGAAACCCGCGATGAACCAAAAAAGGCCCGCTGGTTTCAGCGAGCCTTTTTTTGGGGTGCGCGAGACAGAAGTGAATCAGGTCGGCGTGCGCATCAGGCGCGCTTTTTCGCGTTCCCAGTCGCGTTTTTTCTCGACATCGCGTTTGTCGTGCATTTTCTTGCCCTTCGCGAGGCCAATCTCGCACTTCACGCGGCCGCCCTTGTAATGGAAGTTCAGCGGCACGAGCGTGAAGCCGCGCTGCTCGACCTTGCCGATCAATTTGCTGATCTCCTCGCTGTGCAGCAGCAGCTTGCGGGTGCGGACGGGATCGGGGTTGATATGGGTCGAAGCTTCCGGCAACGGGCTGATGTGCGCGCCGATCAAAAAGAGCTCGCCGTCACGGATCACGACGTAGCCTTCCTTGATCTGGCCGCGCCCGGCGCGCAGCGACTTGACCTCCCATCCTTCGAGCACGAGCCCCGCTTCGTAGCGCTCTTCGATGAAATAGTCGAAGAACGCTTTTCTGTTGTCGATAATGCTCATGAATGGAAAGTGCCCAACTCGTTTAAAATCACGATTTTAGCAAAGCGGGGCAAGGAAAGCCCGCGGCGCTTGTCCACCGTTGCCACTTGTCGCGCAATTTATGGCAGATGTCCAGAAAACCGTGTTGATCCGCCATTCGGCGGAACAGATGTTCGACCTCGTCACCGACGTGGCCGATTATCCCAATTTCCTCCCGTGGTGCGGTGGTGTCGAAGTCCGTCGCCAGGACGAAAACGGGATGGAGGCGAAAATCGACATCAATTTCAAGGGCATCAAGCAGCATTTTGCCACCCACAACACCCAGCAGCGGCCTACGCGCATCGATATGGAATTCGCGGACGGGCCGTTCAAAAAATTCACCGGTTTCTGGCGCTTCACGCCACTGCGAGCGGACGCCTGCAAGATCGAATTCGCGCTGCACTACGAATTCTCGAACATCATCATCGAGAAAATCATCGGGCCGGTGTTCAGCCACATCGCGAACACGTTCGTCGAATCGTTCGTGAAGCGCGCCGACCAGCGCTACGGTAAGGCATGAGCGCGATGCTGTCGATCGAAGTCTGCTATGCACTGCCCGGAACGCAGACGCTGATCGCCGTCGATCTGCCCGAAGGCTCGACGCTGCGTCAGGCCATCGACGCGAGCGGCATCCGCGAACGCCATCCGGAAATCGATATCAGCACGCTGAAAACGGGCGTGTTCGGCAGGTTGAAGCCGCTCGACACCGTGCTCGCACAGCATGATCGCGTGGAAATCTACCGCCCGCTGATCGCCGACCCAAAAGAAGCGCGCCAGCGACGCGTGCAGAAAACCCGCAAGGCCGGTTCGATCGAAGGGCGCAGGTGGCTCAACAAGGACTCGCGGTAACGCGCGGCCTGAGCTGCCGCTATGCCTCGCGAGCCGCTTTTCGCGCGCGGACCGGCGAATAACGGCTGATCTGCCTGCTTCCCTCTCGGGCGGCCGCCTTCAATGCGCCGACACCTGCGCCTTTTCCTCGATCGGCGTGTCGTCCGGGTCGTCGCTGGCGTGCTGGCGCACCGACCAGCTCACGCCCGCCACCAGCAGCGCGATGGCCGCCATCTCGAGCGGACGCGGCATGCGGTGATCGTAGATGAAGCCGTAGAGCAGCGCGAAGAGCGTCTCGAACACGATCATCTGGCCCGACAGCGTGAGCGGCAGCCGCTTCGATGCGGCGTTCCACAGCCCGTTACCGAGCCACGACGCGCCGATCGCGAGCATCAGATTGATGCCCCAGAAGAGGTGCCAGCGGCTGTCGGCGACAGGCGCCGGTGCGGCGCCCGCGGGCAGCGCGGCGATCACGGCCCACATGATCGCGGCGAGCGCGCCGGTCACCACGCCCCACAGCACGGACCATTCGTTGCCGCTGAAATGCGGGTTGCGACGCAGATAACGGGTGTTTTCGACGGCAAACCAGGTCCAGCACGCGAGCGCGCCGGTCGCGCAGGCGAGGCCGGCGACTTTCGTCATCGCGCTACCGGTGCCGCCGCCGTCGACGGTAAACACGTCGACGTTGATGCACGCGATGCCCGCGACGACCATCGCAAGTGGCAGCACGAGCCGCGAAAGCCGCACGGCGCCGTGATCGTCGCGTCCCAGCAGCGTGACGGTCACCGGCAGCACGCCGACGATCAGCGAAGAGGGTGAAATGCCGACCAGATGCACGGCGCTGGCCAGCAGCACGTAATAGAAGATGTTGCCCACCAGCGCGAGCGTGACGAGCGCCCGCACGTCCTGCCGTGTCAGGCGGCGCAGCAGCGAGCGTGCGGAAGGCAGCGCCGCGAGCACGGAAACGACGCCGTACATCACGTAGCGCCCCGCGCCCAGCAGGAGCGGGGAGAAATCCGCGAGCAGCCTTGGGGCGAGGAAAACCACGCCCCATAATGCCCCGGCCATCACGCCATATGCCACACCGCGCCGCATTGCTACCTCAAACGAAATACTGGGAAGGCGCGCAGGTTAACACGGCGAGGCGGGGTGTCGTCTTGTTCAATCCTGCATTCCGGCCGTATGAACGGGGCCGGAACCGTCAACCGGGAAATCGGGACTGGGGCACTTAATGGAGCCGGTGTAGCCGAACGCGCAAACGAAACCCGATCGAACGCGAGCCGAACGGCGAACCGAAATCCGCGCGCCATCGAAGGTGGAAAAAGTCACCGAAAATTCGCTAAGCTGCTGTTCGCGCAGTGAAAACCAGGGAGGTATCGCGTATAATTCGCTTTTGCGCCCATAGGATTTGCCATGCGTCTGATCCAAAAAGCACTCACGTTCGATGACGTGCTCC
>CALFSF010000349.1 GCA_937917025.1 uncultured Paraburkholderia sp. | reverse complement strand
TCACATTCGCTTTTTCCTTCAATGCTGTCTTGATCGCATCCTGTGCTTACGGCGATATGAACTCGTCCTGGGTGCCGAGATGCATGATCATAGGCGACCGAAGAATGCAGGCGTCGCCGAGATAGTTTTGCGTGCCGCCCCCGTAATACGCCACGGCGGCGTCCACACGTGAACGCGCCGCTGTCAGGAATGCCATCAGGCCGCCAAGGCAGTAGCCCATTACACCGACCTGTCCGTTGCCTTCTGGCAACGAACGTCCCATCGCAACCACCGTCACCACATCCAGCACGCCCTGATCGAAATCGTATGCTTCGTAGAGTGCCAGTCCCTTCTTCCACTCTTCGTCCGACCAGTGATTGAGATCGAGTCCAGGCTCCTGCCTCCAGAAGAGATCGGGGCAGACGGCGATAAACCCCTGCTCGGCAAATTCACGGCATGATTGCCGCATGTCTTCGTTTACGCCAAACACTTCGTGCAACACCGCCACGACAGGAGCAGGCGTTGTCCTGGGCCATTCGATATAAACCCCAAAAGCGCCTCCGACTGCATCCAGCTGTCTGTATTCACCCATGAAAGCGTCTCCTCGTAGAAAAATGCATTCGCGCAACAGGTGCCGAACCGGGTCACCGGTTCCGGATTCGGATTCGGCCAATACCGTCGACTGTTTAGTGACTAATCCTTGAGAAATGCCAGGATGTCCGCGTTGATGATTTCCGCATGAGTGGTTGGCATTCCGTGAGGAAGGCCCGGATAGGATTTCAATTCACCTCTGCGAAGCAGTTTCACCGACCTTGCCCCCGTCGTCGCGAAAGGCGCAATCTGGTCGTCCTCTCCATGCATGACAAGAACAGGAATATCGATCATCTCAAGATCGTCGTAGAACTCGGTTTCGGAAAAGACCTGGATGCAGTCGTAGTGGGCTTTGATGCCACCCATCATCCCTTGCCGCCACCAGTTGTCGCGAATCCCTTGAGAAACGACCGCGCCCGGTCTGTTGAATCCGTAAAACGGCATGGTGATGTCTTGATAGAACTGCGATCGATGATTAGCGGTGCCGTCGCGGATGCCGTCGACCGCTTCCTTCGGCACGCCGTCGGGGTTCCTGTCCGATTTCATCAACGTCGGCGGAATCGCGGAAATAATGACAGCCTTCGCCGCTCTGCCATTGGCATGACGGGCCACATACCGTATTACCTCCCCGCCTCCAGTGGAGTGACCAATATGGACGGCATCCTTCAGATCCAGGGCGGTCACGAGTTCGGCAACATCGGACGCGTAGGTGTCCATGTCGTTGCCGCTGACTGTTTGTGTCGATCTCCCGTGTCCGCGCCGGTCATGAGCAATAACGCGGTAGCCCCGCGCAAGGAAGAACATCAGTTGAGCATCCCAATCGTCCGACGATAGAGGCCACCCGTGATGAAAAACCAGCGGTTGCCCTGAGCCCCAGTCCTTGTAATAGATTTCAGTTCCGTCGCCAACGGTAATATAGGCGCTTCCTGCATTCGCTTCCTTGGTGCGGTGCTGAGTCATTGAATCTTTCTCCTTTGCGATTGAAATGGGCCCTAACCTCGGCGTCGCAGCGCGAAGCCATGGCATGCGGCTACTCTCCTGACCACACCGTCGATCTGCTATCTCAACTCTGGAATCCAGCATATGCCTCCGGAATCAGCCCAACAACGGGCGAATGCGACAAAAAGCGCAGGTGAATCGGCCACGGCGAGTGCGCCGCGGAACGAGGTGGGCATCGTATGCGACGCTGGCACCTCTCTCACTGGCTTACATGGTCTGACGGAGTTGTTTCGATACGCCGGAGACTTCGCAGCGAGACGTGATGAACACAACGCTCGTGCAATGATGCGAATTACCCACTGGCAAAGGACACAGAAAGAAGTCCCCTGCATCTACGACAGCACTCCAGGTAGCGCGTACGAGCCTGCGGTACTGATACTGCCAGGCAATCTTCAGGCGACGGTGGATACCGCCAGAGATGAAGTGCTCACGACCTGGTTGCGCCAGATGCATGCGAGGGGCGTCATTATTGCGGCCGTCTGCGGCGGCGTCTTCATCCTGGCAAGAACCGGTCTTCTCGACGGCCGGCAGGCGACAACGCATTGGGCGCTGCACGATCAATTCGCGCGGGAATTTCCCCGTGTGCGTGTCGAGACGGATTACATGGTGATCGACTACGGAGACGTGCTGACCGCAGGTGGCGTTCTGGCCTGGGCCGATCTCGGATTGCGCCTGGTCGAACGGCTGCTCGGGCTCGCCGTGATGCTCGAAACGGCGCACTACATGAATGTGGATCCGCCGGGGCGCGAACAACGGTTCTACAGCGATTTTGATCCCCGTTTAAAGCACGGCGACAGTGCCATTGTGAAAGCTCAACAGTGGCTGATGAGCCAAAGAGAATGTACCGTTTCCGTTGCGGAGCTCGCGAGGCATGCCTGCCTGGAACCGAGAACCTTCCTGCGCCGCTTCGTCAAGGCGACTGATATGGCTCCGCTGGAATACCAGCAACGATTGCGTGTCTGCAGGGCGCGCGAAATGCTGGTCTTTAGCCGGTTGAGCATTGATGAAATCGCGTCCGGCATTGGATACGAGGACGTCGGCAGCTTCCGGCGCGTGTTCCGCAAATTCGTGGGTTTGACGCCGTCTGACTATCGACGGCGCTTCTCGGCTGGTGCTGGGGATGCGCCTGTCTTGGCCGGGACTTTGCTCCAGGATTAAAGCGAAAGGGAGTGGCGGCCCTGTGCTTGTGCACGGAGCATGACGAACACGATTGGGCGGGGCCCCAAACAGGACCCGCCCATATCACGACACAGCGCTAGCACACGCCCACGGCCAGCGTCAGAACCTCGGAACCGTCAGAACATATGCCGGATACCCGCCATCACGCCGAGCTGACCGATACCGGCGGCCGGCGTCGTGCCGGGGCCGCCCTGACTCAGCGTGTAATGTGCCTTCGCGCTGTTGAAGAGGTAACCGCTCTGCAGATAAACACTCGTCTGCTTCGACAGCAGATACGTTCCGCGCAGCGCCGCAAGCGTGCCGCGCGTGTCCTGCCGGCTGTCGATCGTGCGATACACGCCGCCGTCCACGACCACATACGGCGTGGCGAAATACGTACCCGTCAGGTAGTAGATATTCGAGTGCACGTCGGGCACCCCAGGCGACGACGTATCGACAAGCCGTCCCAGCCAGCCGCCACCGAACTTGAACGACCCGACCTTGAAATAACCGTTGAGCTGCGTGCGGCTGTCCTTGTCGCTGCTGTTCGTCAGCGGAATCGGCGCGGCGCCGTTGAAGAAATTCGCCGCAGCACCCGGACCGCCATGCTGCTCGTCATAAGATGCCGCAACACCGAACGACGCCGCGTCATAGCGCAGCATCGCCGACCACTGGCGGCACGCCTGCGCGTTACCCGGAATCGATCCGGCGCACGTGCCCTGGCCCGGCGAGTTGCCGGTACCGGTCGAGTCGCGCCCGAACGAATACGTCGCGCCCGCCGTAAAGCCGCCGAAGGTACCCTTGTAGGCCACCGTGTTGTCGCTACGCGCGTTCGGGATGTATGCATCGATGGAACCCACGCCGCCGTAGATGTCCGGTCCGAGCGCGTCGGCATCGGTGATCGCCCAGAACGTCATCGTGTACTGACGGCCAAACGTCAGCGCGCCATACGGGTTCGACAGTCCGACCCACGCCTGACGGCCAAACAGGCGCTCGCCCTGGTTCACATCTCCGGCACGCGTGTTGAAACCGTTCTCCAGTGTGAAGACCGCGGCAAGACCGCCGCCCAGATCCTCCTTGCCGCGCACGCCCCAGCGCGACGGCATCGAGCCCGTGATGCCAGGCATGCGGATGAGCTTGTCGCCCGCCGCATCGGCGTGGGTGACGAGTTCGATTCCGGTGTCGAGCACGCCATAAAGCGTGACGCTGCTTTGCGCGAAGGCGGTGCCGCTGGCGGCGAGCGCGGCGGCTGCCGCAATGGTTTTGTATTTCATGTCTCCAGTCCTGAGCGTGGTTTTGTTTAAATTTGCGCTTCACGTGGCGTGAGCCGTCGTCATGCCTCGGTGTTGTGGATGAAATAAGGCGGGACGTCCGGGCCCCACTGGTACAGCGAGTCCTCCGGTGCAAAGTCGCCTGCGGGCCACTCGACACCGGCCGATACAAAATCGATATCCGCCGAGTACTCGCAGAACGAGCCCCACGGATCGCGCACGTAATGAAAATAGTTCGAGCCGAGTACGTGCCTGCCCGTGCCCCACCCTTCCCTGAAGCCGGCCGCCGCCATCTGCGCCGCGCCGTTGCCCACTTCGTCGAGGCTCGCGACGTCCCAGGCGACGTGATGCCAGCCTTTGGCCGCACTCCTTGCGAACGCAACAAGGTGGTGATCGCTGCCGTGCGGCGCATGCGTGAACGCGATGATGTCGGCGGAGCGGTCCGACAGATGCAGGCCCAGCGCGTCCCTGTAGAACGCGAGTGCGCGCAGCACGTCCGGCGTGAAGAGCAGCACGTGCGACATGCGGCGCGGCCGCACCGGCGCGACTCTGGAGCGCACGCACGCGCCGCGCGCGTTCGCGGGCGCGTCGTCGTGCCTGAGCGGCGTCCTCGCATCCGGCGACGTCTTCGGTCCGACGCGAACCTGAATCAGGTTGCCGTCCGGATCGTTGAACCAGAATCCTTCGCTCTCGCTTGCATCGTCCGACACGCGAACCGCGAAATCGGCGCGGGCGCCAGCGGCTTCGACCTGCCGCGCGATCGCGGCAAGGTCGCCTTCGAAACAGTTGAACGTCAGATGCGCAAGCGACTTGCAACTGGAAGGCAGGATGCGCGCCCAGCGGTGCCCGTCCGCCGCGCGCACGTCGAGCCCGGTCGAAGTGCGCGTGACGTCGAGCCCAAACGCGTTGTAAAACCGCTCCGCGTCGTCGATCGAAGGCACGTTCAGCGCGAAGTGATCGATCGAATGCACAGCGGTGATCTGCGAATCGCAATTTGCGGACATGGTGTCTCCCGAACGTCCTGATCCGATGCGGTTTTAGTCGGCGGCTTCGTCGACGATTTCGTTGCGCAGCGTGCCGAGCCCCTCCACCGATACTTCGCACACGTCGCCGTGACGCATCAGCAGCTTCGGATTGCGCGCCCAGCCCACGCCTGAAGGCGTGCCGGACACGATCACGTCGCCCGCTTCCAGCGTGACGGCTTCGCTCAGCATCGCGATCAGCGTTTCGACGTCGAACACCATGTCGTCGGTATTCGCGGACTGCACGATTTCGCCGTTCAGGCGCGTCTCGAGGCGCAGGCCCTTCACGCCCGGCGGAAGCTCGTCGGCGGTGACGAAATCCGGGCCGAACGCGCCGGTGCCGTCGAAGTTCTTCCCCATCGTCCATTGCGGCGTCTTGAACTGCTACTCGCGCCCCGATGCGTCGTTAAA
>CALFSF010000348.1 GCA_937917025.1 uncultured Paraburkholderia sp. | reverse complement strand
GTACTCGAACATCTTCGGGCCTCTGGCATTGAGGACATGACAATCTGGCGGCGCTAGAACCGGCTGGTGATGTTGATCGATGCGGGCGCCGGATTCGCGGCGGAGCAACTGACGATCGGGCCGGGAACGCATCCGCGAGTGAAGGAATGGGAAGCGCAGATGGCACGCTTTCAGCAACCGCTGCCCCACGCAACGAAAATTGAATGGCAACTGATGCGCGAGGTGTTTCGCCTGAGCGAGTAGATCAAGGCCCTTCGAACAGAACGCCCCACCGGGCAAGCCTCCGGAACAGATCTGTTTGCGCCGGCCAGATTCCGTTCACAAGGACCAGAACGCCGCGAACCCTTGCCGGGTAACGCCGATACAGGTATCGGCACTACCACCCAACTCCATGTTTTTTATCGGTTTTCCCTGTATCGGGTGAGCATCGGCTGTCATCTGCGTGGCATAATTGACCGAACACGGTTGCCCCGCAGTTCAGTTTTTACTACCCGCATACAATGGCACAGACTCTCTACGACAAATTGTGGAACACGCACGTGGTCCACACGGAAGAAGACGGTACGACGCTTCTCTACATCGACCGCCACCTGCTGCACGAAGTCACCAGCCCTCAGGCGTTCGAAGGCCTGAAGCTGGCCGAGCGTCCGGTGTGGCGCATCAGCGCGAACCTGGCCGTGTCCGACCACAACGTGCCGACCACCGACCGTAGTCACGGCATCGCTGATCCGGTGTCGAAGCTGCAGGTCGATACGCTCGACGCGAACTGCGACGCCTACGGCATCACGCAGTTCAAGATGAACGACCTGCGTCAGGGTATCGTGCACATCATCGGGCCGGAGCAGGGCGCGACGCTGCCGGGCATGACGATCGTCTGCGGCGATTCGCACACGTCGACGCACGGCGCGTTCGGCGCGCTTGCGCACGGCATCGGCACGTCGGAAGTCGAGCACGTTCTCGCCACGCAAACGCTCTTGCAGAAAAAGAGCAAGAACATGCTGGTGAAGGTCGAAGGCGCGTTGCCGCGCGGCTGTACCGCGAAGGACATCGTGCTCGCCGTCATCGGCAGGATCGGCACGGCAGGCGGCACCGGCTACGCGATCGAATTCGGCGGCTCGACGATCCGCGCGCTTTCGATGGAAGGCCGCATGACGGTGTGCAACATGGCGATCGAGGCGGGTGCGCGCGCCGGCATGGTCGCCGTCGACGACACGACCATCGAATACCTGAAAGGCCGGCCGTTCTCGCCGGAAGGCGTCGAGTGGGATCACGCGGTCGAATACTGGAAGCAGTTCGCTTCCGACGCCGGTGCGAAGTTCGACCGCGTCGTCGAACTGAACGCCGGCGAGATCGTGCCGCAGGTGACGTGGGGCACGTCGCCGGAAATGGTGACGTCGATCGACGGCCGCGTGCCGGATCCGGAACGCGAGAAAGACCCGGTCAAGCGCGACGCGATGGAACGCGCGTTGAAGTACATGGCGCTCGAACCGAATCTGCCGATCGAGTCGATCAAGCCGGACAAGATTTTTATCGGTTCGTGCACGAACGCGCGTATCGAAGACCTGCGCGCCGCGGCGTACGTCGTGAAGAAGCTGGGCCGCCGCGTCGCGCCGAACATCCGTCTCGCGATGGTCGTGCCGGGCTCGGGTCTCGTGAAGGCGCAGGCAGAGCGTGAAGGCCTCGACAAGGTGTTTCTCGACGCCGGCTTCCAGTGGCGCGAACCGGGCTGCTCGATGTGCCTCGCGATGAACGCCGACCGGCTCGATCCGGGCGAGCGTTGTGCTTCGACCTCGAACCGCAATTTCGAGGGCCGTCAGGGCGCGGGTGGTCGCACTCATCTCGTGAGCCCCGCCATGGCCGCGGCCGCGGCCATCGAAGGGCATTTTGTCGATATTCGCAAGCTGGGATAAATCGCATGATGAAAAGCATCAATCGTCTGACGTGGCTGCGTCGCCTCGCGCTGGGATCGCTGGCGGTCGCGTTGCTGGGGCTGGCCGGCTGCAACACGGTGCACGGCTTCGGTGAAGACATGTCGCACCTTGGTAATTCGATCAGCAATCACGCTGACAAATAAGCGGGTTTCGATTCTTCCGGCGATGCCTGGCTGCCGCCAGCCGCATCGCCCGCTTTTGAACAGGCGCAAGCGTCATGGATAAATTTACTGTACACACCGGCGTCGTGGCGCCGCTCGATAGAGCGAACGTCGATACCGACGCGATCATTCCGAAGCAGTTCCTGAAGTCGATCAAGCGCAGCGGCTTCGGGCCGAACGCGTTCGACGAATGGCGTTACCTCGATCACGGCGAGCCGGGTCAGGACAATTCGAAGCGTCCGCTGAATCCCGATTTCGTGCTGAACCAGGCGCGCTATCAGGGCGCATCGGTGCTGCTGGCGCGTGAAAACTTCGGCTGCGGAAGCTCGCGTGAGCACGCGCCGTGGGCGTTGCAGCAGTACGGCTTTCGCGCGATCATCGCGCCGAGCTTCGCCGATATCTTCTACAACAACTGCTTCAAGAACGGTCTGCTGCCGATCGTGCTGACGGAGCAGCAGGTCGATCATCTGTTTAACGAAACGTACGCGTTCAACGGCTTCACGCTGACGATCGATCTCGACGCACAACTCGTGCGCACGTCGGACGGCGCGGCCGCCTATCCGTTCGAAGTCGCGGGCTTTCGCAAGTACTGCCTGCTGAACGGC
The DNA here is from genome assembly GCA_937917025.1 of uncultured Paraburkholderia sp. GTDB lineage: Bacteria > Pseudomonadota > Gammaproteobacteria > Burkholderiales > Burkholderiaceae > Paraburkholderia. The sequence continues at coordinate 239 of CALFSF010000348.1, read as the reverse complement.
TTCGACGATATCGGCCTCACGCTGCGTCATGCCGATCTGATCCGCCAGTACGAAGCCGAACGGCTCACGAAGCAGCCGTGGCTCAATCATCGCATCGTCGGCTAGACGCCCCGGCATCTGGCTCGCGCGTCTGACCGGCCGAACGACCGGTCAGACGCATCGACGCATTCACGAACAAAGCAGGGGATTTGCATGAAGATTGCAGTGTTGCCGGGTGACGGCATTGGTCCGGAAATCGT
>CALFSF010000347.1 GCA_937917025.1 uncultured Paraburkholderia sp. | reverse complement strand
GAACGAGTTCGACATCACGAACGACGGGTGGCCCGTCGCGCAGCCGAGGTTCACGAGGCGGCCTTCAGCCAGCAGGATCACGCGCTTGCCGTCCGGGAAGATGATGTGGTCGACCTGCGGCTTGATGTTGTCCCACTGGTACTGGCGCGTCGACGCGACGTCGATTTCCGAATCGAAGTGGCCGATGTTGCAGACGATCGCGTTATGGCGCATCGCCTTCATGTGGTCATGGCCGATCACGTGGAAGTTGCCGGTGGCCGTCACGAAGATGTCGGCCTTGTCGGCGGCGTATTCCATCGTCACGACACGGTAGCCTTCCATCGCCGCCTGCAGCGCGCAGATCGGATCGATTTCGGTGACCCACACGGTGGCGCCCAGGCCGCGCAGCGACTGCGCACAGCCCTTGCCCACGTCGCCGTAGCCGGCAACCACGGCGATCTTGCCCGCGATCATCACGTCGGTCGCGCGCTTGATGCCGTCGACCAGCGATTCGCGGCAGCCGTACAGATTGTCGAACTTCGACTTCGTGACCGAATCGTTGACGTTGATGGCCGGGAACGGCAGACGGCCATCCTTTTCCATTTGATAGAGACGATGCACGCCCGTCGTCGTTTCTTCCGTCACGCCCTTGATCTGCGCGAGGCGCTTGGAATACCAAGTCGAGTCGATCTCGAGGTGGCGCTCGATCGACTTGAACAAGGCGACTTCTTCCTCGTTCGTCGGCTTGGCGATCACCGAGCGGTCCTTCTCGGCTTTCGAGCCGAGGATCAAGAGCAGCGTCGCGTCGCCGCCATCGTCGAGAATCATGTTGGCGAACTCGCCGTTCGGCCATTCGAAGATGCGGTGCGAGAACTCCCAGTATTCGTCGAGCGATTCGCCCTTGTACGCGAACACCGGCGTGCCGCTCTTCGCGATGGCAGCGGCTGCGTGGTCCTGCGTCGAGAAGATGTTGCACGAGGCCCAGCGCACGTCGGCGCCCAGCGCCGTCAGCGTTTCGATCAGCACGCCGGTCTGGATCGTCATGTGCAGCGAGCCCGCGATGCGCGCGCCCTTCAGCGGTTGCGACGCCTTGTACTCTTCGCGCGTCTGCACGAGGCCGGGCATTTCCGTTTCGGCGATGTCGAGTTCCTTGCGGCCCCAGTCGGCCAGCGACAGGTCGGCAACAACGTAATCTTTTGAATCCTTGGAATCGTAAACTGCGGCGTTCATCACGCCCTCCTTTCTAAAAATTGACTAGAAATTTGACGTGAGCGCGGTTCGATGCGGTGGGTAAAAGGCGCGTGGCGCATTCTAGCCGTCCGATTGAAGCCTCCGAGCCTGGCGGGCCACTCGCGAATGCAGATTCGCGGTACCCGTCGCAACGCTCCTCGGAGACGAACGGCGATTGTAGCAAATCGAGATGGATTAGGGATGAACGAAATGCGCCCGAATCCGTGGGCTTCTCGCTCAGTTGCCGGGGGAAGCGGCGTGCTCGCACTGCGGCTGGACACCCGGCTCACCGCGGACGCTCCGTTATGACGGAGGCGCTGTCAGAAAGGCAGAACGCCGAGCGCCGGGGCCAGCAGCACCATGACGACGCCCGCGATCATCATCGTCAGACTGGCGACGACGCCCTCTTCGCTGCCGAGTTCGCGCGCCTTTGCCGTGCCGACGCCGTGCGCGGCCGCGCCGAACAGCGCGCCGCGCGCGAGGCGCGTGCGCAGCGGCACGAGCGCCAGCACGATTTCACCGAACAGCATGCCGCACACGCCCGTCGCGATCACGAAGAGCGCGGTCAGGTCTTTCGGCGCGCCGACCCTGTCGGACACCGCGAGCGCAAACGGCGTGGAAACCGAGCGCGTCATCAGGCTGCGTTGCAGTTCGGGGGACAGATGCAGCAGCTTCGCGAGCACGAGCGAGCCGCCCACCGCGACGACGATCCCGACCGTCACGCCGACGGTGAGCGAAATCCAGTGGCGCTTCAGCAGATCGCGATATTCGTAGATCGGCACCGCGAATGCGACGGTCGCCGGGCCGAGCAGCCACATCAGCCAGCGCGTGTCCCGGAAGTAGACCGGATACGGAATATGCGCGACCAGCACGATCACGGCGAGCACGACCGGCACCGCGACGAGCGGCGTGAGCCAGGGGCTCCTGAAGCGCGCGTACAGATACTTCGACGCGAAATACAGCGCGACGGTCATCACGAAGCAGCCGGCGGCGATGAGCCGTGCGGCGTCGTCGGCGAAGAGAGATGAGTAGAGGGCGTTCATGGCTTCGTTATCGGCGTGGGTTTTGCGACGGTGCGGGCGATTTCAGCGATATGAGCGCGCGGCGCCGGGCTCATGCACGCACGCGCGGCATGGCGTGACGCGTCACCCGCACGCGACGCAGCGCGAGACGGCGTTCGAGGCGCGCGGCCTGCTCGACCGCGAACGCGACCGCCACCATCACCATCAGCGTGCCCGCGACGACGACGAGCGCGAGGCGCCAGCCGTCCTCCCGGAAGAGGCCGCCGTACTGGACGGCCGCGACGGCAGCCGGGATAAAGAAGAGCAGCATGTCGGACAGAAGCCAGTCGGCGCCGGACTTGATCCAGCGGGTCGGCAGCCCGCCGCTGAACAGCAGCGCCAGCAGCGCGATGAGGCCGACCACGCCGCCGGGCACCGGCAATCCGAGGCGACGCACGATGAAATCGGCGACATACCATACGACGGCGAGCGCGGCGCTTTGCACGGCAATCCGGGCGAACCGCGCGACGGGGCGGAAGCCGGCCGGCAGCGCTTGCGTGGAAAAAGATGTCGTCGTCATGGCAATCCCTGGGTGACTTCTGGATGAAAGTCAGTATAGGGATCATGACTTCATAAATATAATGACTTAACATCATCCACTTCATTCCAATCTGGAATCCGGAGACTTAAACCGTGGAATTGCGCGCGCTTCGCTACTTCGTGGAGGTGGTCCGCCAGCAGAGCTTCACCGTCGCGGCCGAGCAGATGTTCGTCACGCAGCCGACGATCAGCAAGATGGTGAAGGCGCTGGAAGACGAAACCGGCTCGCCGCTTCTGCTGCGCGACGGCCGCCAGATGGTGCTCACCGACGCCGGCCGCATCGTCTATCAGCGCGGTCAGGACGTGCTCGCCGCACACGCGCAGTTGCAGGCCGAGCTGAACGACCTCGGCACGCTCGGCAGCGGCGAGCTCACCATCGGCATTCCGCCGATGGGCGGTTCGCTCTTCACGCCGGCCATTGCCGCGTTCCGGCAGCGCTATCCGAAGATCGACCTGAAGCTCTTCGAACAGGGCTCGCGCGGGATCGAATCGGCACTGATGTCGGGCGAACTCGAACTGGGCGGCGTGCTGCTGCCCGTCGATCCGGAAAGGGTGGAAGTGCTGCCGATGACACGCCAGCTGCTGTGGCTCGTCACGCGTCGCGGGTCACGCTGGGACGACGTCGAGCGGGTGGCGCTCGACGATCTCGCAGCGGAGCCATTCGTGTTCTACGGCGAAAGCCTCGCCTTGAACGACGTCGTGCTGAACGCATGCCGCGAGGCGGGTTTTTCGCCCACGATCGTCGGGCGCAGCGGTCACTGGGATTTCATGGCGGCGCTGGTGCTGGCGGGCGTCGGCATCGCGCTGCTGCCGCAGCCGTATTGCCAGCGGCTCGATTCGACGCGGTTTAGCTGCCGGCCCGTGGTGGCGCCGGAGATCGTGTGGGAAATGGCGATCGGCTGGCGGCGCAACGGGTATCTGTCGCACGCGGCGCGCGCGTGGCTCGAAGTGGCGCGCGAAAATCTGCCCGGCCAGGACGGCGACGATTTCATCCACGCCCCGACGCCGGGGATCACGCGCATGCCGTCTTCGGAATAAGACTTCACGCGGCGGCGGCGAACGCCGCGCAGCCGCGCTGAAACCGGCGGCGCGCTCGCCGCTCATCACGGCCGGCGCGCTCGATGATGGTTGCGCGCAGTTCCGCATCGGCGTGTCCGCGGGCTGCCCGGGCGAGCGGGACGATGCGGTCAGAGCGATCCCTCTAAACGAAACGCCGCCCGCGCCCCTATGATGAAAAGCTGCCGTCGGCGCGGGCCAATACGGCGGCGCGGCATGCGAACGCGTCAAACGATGCGTCGCCTGCCGCAACGTGGCACGGCACCGCACGCATCGATCGAACCTCGATCCAGAAACAGCCGGGCATGCATCCGGTGAACGGAGACAGCAGATGGAACCGCAAAGCCCCGGCAAAACCCATGACGTGACCAACCAGGTCCCGCCGCTCGCAAACTACAACCTCTTCGAGAGCGACGCCGCGCTCACGGCCGCCGTCGATCGCGAAGGCGCCGCGTGGCATCGCGATGCGCTGCGGCGTCACGGCGCGGCGCTGTCCGCGCCCGAGGTCCTCGCGCTCGCGGAAGCCGCGAACCGTCATACACCTGAACTCTTCACGTTTTCGCCGCGCGGCGAGCGCATCGACGCGCTGGAATTTCATCCGTCGTGGCACAGCCTGCTCGCATTGCTGCGTCGCGAAGGCCTGCACGCGCTGCCGTTTTCCGATCCGCAAAAAGGCGCGATGGTCGCGCGCTGCGCCGGTTACTTTTTGCACGCGCAGCTCGAATCCGGCTCGCTGTGTCCGCTGACGATGACGTTCGCGAGCATCCCCGTGCTGCAACGCGAGCCTGCGCTTTTCGACACGCTGCGCGAGCAGTTGTATACCCGCGAGCACGACCCGCGCGACATCCCGCTCGCGCAGAAGAAGTCGATGATGATCGGCATGGGGATGACCGAGAAACAGGGCGGCTCGGACGTGCGCAGCAACCAGACGCGCGCGTTCGCGCAGCCGGGAGGCGCCGGCCGCGGCGCCGCTTACCGGCTCGCCGGACACAAATGGTTTTTCTCCGCGCCGCAGTGCGACGCGCATCTCGTCCTCGCGCGCACCGACGATCACGCGGGCCTGTCGTGCTTCTACGTGCCGCGTTTTCGCCCCGACGGCAGCAAGAACGCCGTGCAGATCCAGCGGCTGAAAGACAAGCTCGGCAACCGCTCGAACGCGAGCAGCGAGGTCGAATTCGTCGACGCATACGGCGTCATGATCGGCGACGAAGGACGCGGCGTGCCGACCATCATCGAAATGGCGAACTACACGCGGCTCGACTGCGTGATCGGCAGCGCCGCGTTGATGCGCGCCGCGCTCGTGCAGGCGATTCACCACGCGCGGCATCGCAGCGCATTCGGCAAATATCTCGTCGACCAGCCGCTGATGCGCAACGTGCTCGCCGATCTCGCGCTCGAATCCGAAGCGGCGACGGTGCTGTTCATGCGCGTCGCCCGCGCCTTCGAGGACACGCACAACACGCCCGAAGAACGCGCGTGGCGACGCATCGTCACGCCCGCGGCGAAATTCTGGGTCTGCAAGCGCGCGCTCGAATTCACCGGCGAGGCGATGGAGGTCTGGGGCGGCAACGGCTACGTCGAAGAAGGCCCGATGGCGCGCTTTTATCGCGAAGCGCCGGTCAATTCGATCTGGGAAGGCTCGGGCAATGTGATGTGTCTCGACGTGCTGCGCGCGATGGAACGCGAACCGGAAGCCGCAGAGGCGCTGCTGGCCGCATGGCGCGCGACGGCGCAGCACGGTCACCCTGCGCTCGGCACGGCGCTCGCGCGGCTCGTCGCGACGCTGGGCGCGGCGCCGGAACGGCGCGAAGCGGGCGCGCGCCGGATCGCGCAGCAGATCGTGCTCGCCGCGCAGGCGGCGCTCCTCGTGCAGCACGCGCCCGCCGCGATCGCCGACGCGTTCATCGCCACACGTCTCGCCGACGGTTGCGGCGACAGCGGGCGCGTCTACGGCACGTTGCCGGCGGACGTGGATCACGCGGCGATCATCGACCGCGCGTTCCCGCTCTAGCGGGTAGCCGGCTTCACCCCGCTTCACCCGGCTGCAATAGATAAAAGAGACGGCCACACATGGACCGTCTCACGGAAATCAAGGGAGAAACACCGTGAAACACGATCCGCCCGACGTCGCGGCGCTCGAAGCGCTGCTGCGCGAACAGCGTCGCGCGTATTTGCGCGCACCGTACCCGTCGTGGGAAACGCGGGCGGCGCATCTGAAGACGCTACGCGCGATGCTGCTAGACAATCGCGACGCGCTCGCCGAAGCGATGAGCGCCGACTTCGGCAATCGCGCGAAACAGGAAGTGCTGCTGGCGGAATTCCTGCTCGTGAAAAACGAAATCGACGGCGCGCTGCGACACGGCAGGCGCTGGATGAAAGCGCAGCGGCGCAGCACGAACAAATGGCTGCTGCCCGCGCGCGTGAAGGTCGTGCCGCAGCCGCTCGGGGTCGTCGGGATCATCGCGCCATGGAACTATCCGGTGCTGCTGGCGGCCAGCCCGCTCATCGGCGCGCTGTGCGCCGGCAACCGCGCGATCGTCAAGATGTCCGAGACGACGCCGCGCACGTCGGCGCTCTTCGAACAGCTGGTCGCGCAGACGTTCCAGCGCGACCACGTAGCCGTCGTGAACGGCGACGCTGCGTTCGCCGCCGCGTTCAGCGCGCAGCCGTTCGATCACCTGCTGTTCACCGGCTCGACGCAGGTCGGCCGTCACGTGATGCGCGCCGCGGCCGCCAACCTCACGCCCGTCACGCTCGAACTCGGCGGCAAATCGCCCGCGATCATCGGTCCGCACGCGCGCTTCGACCATGCGGTCGACAGCCTCGTCGCCGGCAAGGCGTTCAACGCGGGGCAAACCTGCATCGCGCCGGATTACGTGCTGGTGCCGCGCGGCAGCGAAGCCGCATTCGTCGCGCGCGCCCGCGTGCGGATGGCGCAGCTCTACCCCGACTTCGCGCGCAACCGCGACTACACGACGATCATCTCGCCGCGGCATTTCGAGCGCCTGCAACGCTTCGCCGACGAAGCAGCGGCCGGCGGCGCGCAACTGCACGAACTCACCGATACGCCCGGCGACGCCGCGTCACGCCGTTTTCCGCTCGTCGCGATCACGAACGCGCCGGAGGAATCCGCACTGATGCAGGAAGAGATTTTCGGACCGCTGCTGCCCATCGTCCCGTACGACACGCTCGACGACGCCATCGCGTACATCAACGCGCGGCCACGGCCGCTGTCGCTGTATCTCTACGACGACGATGCCGCCACGGTCGAACGCGTCACGCACGAAACGATCGCGGGCGGAATGGCGGTGAACGAAACGCTGATGCATCTGGCGTGCGAGAGCCTGCCGTTTGGCGGCGTCGGGGCGAGCGGCATGGGGGCGTATCACGGCTATGAAGGCTTCGCGACGTTCTCGAAGATGAAGCCGGTGTTGCAGCAGGCGCGGCTGAACGCGCGCGCACTGGTCGCGCCGCCCTACGGACGGCTCTTCGACACGCTGATGCGCGTGATGATGCGCTTCTAGCGCGCAGGTGTGGACGGCGCGGGCGGCCCGGACGACGCGGCCGGATCCGCGGGCGAAGGCGGCGCGGCGGCGATGCCGGGCGCGTCGTCGGCGGCGCCGCTTTCGAGCCGGTGCAGCCATGCGAGCAGTTCCGCGACGGCCTGGTACAGCTGCGGCGGAATGCGCGTGTCGAGGTCGACCTGCATGAGCAGCGACACCATTTCGGGCGCCTCGTGCACATACAGGCCGGCTTCCTTCGCGCGCTGCACGATCATGTCGGCGACGAGCCCGTATCCCTTCGCGACCACGCGCGGCGACGCGTCGCCGCTGTTGGCGTCGTAGCGCAGCGCCGCCGCGCTCCTGCGATGCGTGCGGCTCATGCGAGATCCCAGTCGTAACCCGCATCCGGCGGCACGGCGCGTCGGTTCGTGCCCGCGCCTGACGCGCGGCCGGTCCCAGCGGCACGCGCCGCTGCGCTGGCTTCCTCGCCGGCTGCGGCCGAGCGCGCGTACGCGTTCGTTGCCTGCGCGGCGCTGGCGCCGCCGCTGTTCGCGCCGCCCGCTTCCCCGCCGCCGATCTCGCGGATCGACAGCGCGCTGAGATCGATGCCTGCCGCCGCGAGGCGCTGGCGAAACAGATCACCCTGGGCGGCGAGGCGCGCCGCGCCTTTCGGGCTCGCCTGGACCCGCACCATCAGTTGCGTGCCGTTTAACGTCAGATCGGCGTCGACGGTGCCCAGCGAAGGCAGCGACAGCGTGAGCCGCGTGCGCCACGGATACGACTCGTCGCCTTGCGCGCCGCCACCGCCGCGTTGCCATTCGTCGCCGTCCTGCTCGATCGTCCAGTCGAGCCGCGCGCCCGGCCACGCTTCGCCGGTCCAGCGAAACTGGCCGGTCGCCAGCAGATCGAGTTGCTGGCGCACGAGCGGAATTGTCGCGGGATGAATCAATGCGGCCAGTTGCTGCGGCGTATTCGCGGAATCCGCGCTGGACGCGGCGTCCCCAGGCGACGTATGCAACAGCGAGCGCAGCGACTGCGAGGAATCCGGGAACGCGTCATCGGCGGCGAGTTCGAGCGCGACGAAGCGGGCCGCCTGGGTCTGCGAAGCGTCGGGCGCGTCACGCGACGTGGCCGCGTTGCCGCCCGCGGAGGCGTTCGGGTTCAGCGTGGCGGCCGTCGCGCGGGCCTGGGCGGCGGCGCCGGACGTCCATGGCTGTGCCGCCGCTTCGGCATCCGTGCTCCAGTCGAGCGGAAGCTGGGCGGCCGTGTCGGCGAGCCGGTTCTGCGGTTCGCCGGCGAGCGAAGCGGGCGTGCGCAGCCCCGAGAGCCACTGCGCAAGATGCGATTCATAGAAAAGACCGCTTTCGGCCACCGTGCGCGCCAGCGCCGCGGCGAGCGCGGCAACCGGCAGCGGCGAGGCGACCACGTTCGCGGCGGCGGCGCCCGTCGCGGCGCTGGCGCCGGCAGCGGCGGGTTCAGGCGCGGCCCCGCCGGCGGCAGCCGGGCCCGAACCCGCCGCTGCCGGTGTATCGAACAGCGGCAGCGGCACGCCTTCGATGGCGACATCGATTGCGGGCGCCGCGGCCCACAGCGGCACCTGGCCGACGACAGCGGGCGTCGCGTCGCCGCCGGAGCGGGCGATCGCGTCGAGCGTGAGGGCGACAGCGGACAGCGCGGTCTGCGCGGAAGCTTGCGGAATAGCGGGAGCGGCGGGCAGTGCGCCGCCAGGCGTGACCGGTGTATCGACGGTGAGCGCGGACGCGCCCGTCTGCGACGCGGCGACGTCGGCCCGCGAGCCGATCGAAAGGAGGCTGTCGACGCGGCTTGCCAGCAGCGAAGCCACAGCCGTGTCGATTCCGTTCATGCCGGTTCCTCTCGCGCGCCCCTGGCGCGTGGTCGTCGGCGGCCATGCGCCCCGACGACGGTACGGTCGATAAAAGCGCGCTCAACGCGCCTGATAAAGTTCCTTCAGCACGCTGGCCGGGCAGCTCGCGGCGAACAGCGCCGACAGTTTCGCCATGCGCGGGTTCGCGAGATCGCGGATCGCGGCGTCGTCGGCGAGGATGCGGCGGATCAGCTCGTATTTACGGGCGCGCTCCGTATCGTCGAGCTTCACGCCGTCTTCTGCGTGCTTCAGCCCGTCAACCAGCCGGCGATATTCTTCCTGCAACCCCACGATGTCATTCCAGAGCGCCTCGCGCGCTGCCATCAACATCCGGTCGGAAATCGCTGCGATCGCCTCGTAGCGGGCGAAATATTCTGCGTTCGATGTCATCTCATGCTTTCAGCGGACGACTGTGTCGCCATCCGCGCGATCTCCGGGGCAATCCCGATCCAGGCTTCTTCGAGCTTGGCCAGCAACCGGTCGACTTCGACCAGCATGGCTTCGCTCTGTTTTATATTCGCGTCCAGAAGGCGTCGCGTCATGTAGGTGTACAGCCCGTCGAGCCGCTCCGCGATCTCGCCACCGGCTTCCAGATTGAGCGACTGCTGCAGCCCGCTGCCGACGATCTCGATCGCCTTGCCAATCGCCTCTCCGCGCGCCGCGATGTTGCCCTGCTGCAGGTGCATGCGTGCCTGGGCAATCGCCTGGCGCGCGCCCTGGTACAGCATCACGATCAGGCGGTGCGGACTCGCGCCCATCACCCCCGTTTCGACGCCGACGCGCGCATAGGCATTGGCTCCAGCCTGTCCTGGGGAAAACATCGGCGCTCCTCCTGTGTGATGCGGATTGCGGTAGCTGGCGGATTGTCACGGAGCGTCATCGCCCGCAATCCGTCATCCCTGTAACCGGGTTATCGGATTACAAGCGCAAAGCTTTAGCCCACAGGGGAGCGAACGATGGTTCAAACAGCCGTCTGCATGATGTCGTTGTAGGCCGAAACCAGCTTGTTGCGGACCTGCAGGCCGAACTGGAAGCTCACATTGGCTTTTTGCATGTCGACCATCACATCGTTCAGCGAAACGTTCGGCGCGCCGATTTCGAAGGCATGCGCCTCGCTGATCGAGCTCTGCTGGTCGCTGCTGATCTTGTCGATCGACGCCTTCAGCGCCGCGGCGAAGTTGCCGGGCGTGGCCGCGCCGGACTGCGAGGCAGCCGGGGCCGTGCCGCCGGCGGCCTGCGCCGCCATCGACTGCATCTGCTGTAGCGCCGACAAAAGCGGGCTCACGGGCAATGTCATGTTCTCTCCAGAAGAAGGAAAACCGGCGGGCCTGGGCGTGCCGATCTGGGGTGAAGCATAGCAGCGGCCCTTTTGCCACAGACTCGAAAGTAGGGGGGAAACCCGGCTCTATTCGACCAATCAGGTTGCATCCTGGTGGGGATAATCCCTAACGTGAAAGTGTCTGCCCCTGCGCCCGTCAAGCCCGACGCGGCGGGCCGGAGCAGGACTCAAGGCATCCCGGAGATACCCGACGCATGGATTCGTCAGCCAACTCTTTGATCAACCCCGACGCCCGCATGGGCCTCGCCGGCGCACAGGCCGGCGGCGCCGGCCAGGCGGGCGCAGCGGACCTCGGCGGCGGCCTCGGCGGCAATTTTTCCCAGCGCCTGTCGTTCCCGACCTCGCTCTCGCAGATGCGCGGCAATCCGCGCGCGCCGCTGATCTTCGCGGTCGCGCTGCTCATCGCCATCGTCGCGGGCCTCGTGCTGTGGTCGCGGGCGCCGGACTACAAGGTGCTCTACAGCAACCTGTCCGACCGCGACGGCGGCGCGATCATCAACGCGCTCCAGACGGCGAACATCCCCTACAAATTCAGCGAAACCGGCGGCGCGATCCTCGTGCCGGCCGAGCAGGTCCACGAAATGCGCCTGCGCCTCGCCTCGCAGGGCCTGCCGAAGGGCGGCTCGGTGGGCTTCGAGCTGATGGACAACCAGAAATTCGGCATCAGCCAGTTCGCCGAGCAGGTCAACTACCAGCGCGCCCTTGAAGGCGAACTCGAGCAGACGATCGAATCGATCTCGTCGGTGAAGTCCTCGCGGGTGCATCTGGCGATCCCGAAGCCCTCCGTGTTCGTGCGCGATCACGAGGCGCCGTCGGCTTCGGTGCTCGTCAACCTGTATCCGGGCCGCATGCTCGACGAAGGCCAGGTCGTGGCGATCACGCATATGGTGTCGTCGGCGGTGCCGGACCTGCCGGTGCGCAACGTGACGATCGTCGACCAGGACGGCAACCTGCTCACGCAGCCCGCCTCCGGCACCGGCCTCGACGCGACGCAGTTGAAGTATGTCCAGCAGGTCGAGCGCAACACGCAGCAGCGCATCGACGCGATCCTCGCGCCCCTGTTCGGCGCCGGCAACGCGCATTCGCAGGTCAGCGCCGACGTCGACTTCTCGAAGGTCGAACAGACCTCCGAGAACTACGGCCCGAACGGCAACCCGCTGCAGGCCGCCGTTCGCAGCCAGCAGTCGAGCACGGCAACGGAAATGACCCAGAGCGGCGCGTCGGGCGTGCCGGGGGCGCTGTCGAACCAGCCGCCGCAGCCGGCGTCCGCGCCGATCACCGCGAGCGCGAACGCCGCCAGCGGCGTGACGACGACGCCGATCAGCGATCACAAGGACACGACGACCAACTACGAACTCGACAAGGCCGTGCGTCACTACTAGCAGCCGATGGGCAGCGTGAAGCGCCTGTCGGTGGCGGTGGTGGTCAACTATCTGCGCAGCGTCGACGCGAAGGGCCACGTCACGATGCAGCCGCTCACCGCCGACAAGCTCGATCAGGTGAACCAGCTCGTGAAGGACGCGATGGGCTACGACGCGAAGCGCGGCGACTCGGTGAACGTCGTGAACAGCGCGTTCTCGACGGAAATCGATCCGAACGCGAACCTGCCGTGGTGGCGCACGCCGGACATGATCGCGCTCGCGAAGCAGATCGCGACGTACGCGGGAATCGGTCTGGTGGCGCTGGTGCTGTACTTCATGATGGTGCGCCCGGCGTTTCGCCGCGCGTTCCCGCCGCCGGAGCCGGTCGTCGCCTCACTGCCCTCGCCGGACGAGCCGATGCTGCTCGACGGCCTGCCGGTGCAGGAAAAGACCGTCGTGACCGAAGAGGACGAGGAATCCAGCATGCTCACGTCCGAACACGAGAAACGCAGATATGAACGCCACCTGGATTACGCTCGCAACATCGCGCGCCAGGACCCGAAAATCGTAGCAACCGTTGTCAAGAGCTGGGTGTCCGATGAGCGCTGAAGGCGTAGTGAAGAGCGCCCTCCTGCTGATGTCGATCGGCGAGGAAGAGGCGGCACAGGTGTTCAAGTTCCTCGGTCCGCGCGAGGTGCAGAAGATCGGCGTCGCGATGGCGTCGCTGAAGAACATCACGCGCGAGCAGATCGACGAGGTGCTGCAGGAATTCGCCAAAGAGGCCGAACAGCACACGGGCATGTCGCTCGATTCGAGCGACTACATCCGCTCGGTGCTGACCAAGGCGCTCGGCGACGACAAGGCCGGCGCGATCATCGACCGGATCCTGCAGGGCAGCGACACGAGCGGTATCGAAGGCCTCAAGTGGATGGATTCGGCGGCGGTTGCCGAACTCATCAAGAACGAGCATCCGCAGATCATCGCGACGATCCTCGTCCACCTGGACCGCGATCAGGCATCCGAAATCGTCGCGTGCTTCACGGAGCGCCTGCGTAACGACGTGCTGCTGCGCATCGCGACGCTCGACGGCATCCAGCCGACCGCGCTGCGCGAACTCGACGACGTGCTGACGGGCCTGCTTTCGGGTAGCGACAACCTGAAGCGCAGCCCGATGGGCGGCATCCGCACGGCGGCTGAAATTCTCAACTTCATGTCGGCCAACCACGAGGAAGGCGTGCTGGAAAACGTGCGCCAGTACGACGCGGAACTCGCGGAGAAGATCATCGACCAGATGTTCGTCTTCGAAAACCTGCTCGACCTCGAAGACCGCGCGATCCAGTTGCTGCTGAAGGAAGTGGAGTCCGAATCGCTCATCATTTCGCTCAAGGGCGCGCCGCCCGCGCTGCGCCAGAAGTTCCTGTCGAACATGTCGCAACGCGCGGCGGAACTGCTCGCGGAAGACCTCGATGCACGCGGTCCGGTGCGCGTCTCGGACGTCGAGATGCAGCAGCGCCGCATCCTGCAGGTGGTGCGCAACCTGGCGGAAAGCGGCCAGATCGTGATCGGCGGCAAGGCGGAAGATGCTTATGTCTGAACAGGACCCCCTGCGCAAGGAAAGCCTCTCGGCCTACCAGCGCTGGGAGATGGCCTCGTTCGACCCGGTGCCGGAACCGGAGCCGGTCGACGACGGCGCGTTCGAAGCCGAACTGCAGCGTCTGCGCGACGCCGCGCATGCGCAGGGCGTCGCGTCCGGCCATGTCGCCGGCCAGGCGCTCGGCTATCAGGCCGGCTACGAACAGGGATACGCGCAGGGTCTCGAACAGGGCCGCGTCGAATCGCACGCGGAGGCCGCGCGCCTCGCGGCGCTCGCCGACACGTTCAACGCCGCCCTCGCCGGCGCACGCGGCGAAATCTCCGAGACGCTCGTCGCGCTTGCGCTCGACATCGCGCAACAGGTCGTGCGCCAGCACGTGCAACACGATCCGACCGCGCTGATCGCCGCCGCCCGCGAAGTCCTGGCGATGGAACCCGCGCTCGTCGGCGCGCCGAGCCTGATCGTGAGCCCGGCGGATCTGCCGGTCGTCGAAGCGTATCTGCTTGAAGAACTTCAGACGCGCGGCTGGACCGTGCGCACCGATGCGTCGGTGGAACGCGGCGGCTGTCGCGCCCACGCGAATACGGGCGAAGTGGATGCCGGCATCGGCACCCGCTGGGAACGCGTCGCAGCGGCGCTGGGCAAGGTCAGCACATGGTAAGGCCGACGCTCGCCGGGATCGAATCCAGCGATCTGACGCCGCTCGAGCGTGAGCTCGCGCTGGCGTCGTTCGGCGCGCCCGAATCGAAACCCGCGGCTGCGGCGCCTGCCGCTGGCGCCCGGGCCGCGGCGCGCCGCGCACCGTCCGCCGCCGCTGCGGTCGCACCCACCGTCGTGCCGGACCCGGCGCTTGCGGAGAACCTGCACTTCCAGGCGTGGCGCGCCCGGCTCGACGGCCTGCGCGCCCGCAACGCGATTGCGCGGCCGCTGCGCGCCTGCGGCCGTCTTACGCGCGCCGCCGGCCTCGTGCTCGAAGCCGTTGGCCTGCGCCTGTCGGTGGGTTCGGAAGTGATGATCGAACTGCCTGCCGGCAGCCCGATCGCGTTCGCCGAAGCGGAGGTTGTCGGCTTCGCCAGCGACAAGCTGTTCCTGATGCCGACCACCGAAGTCCACGGCCTGCTGCCTGGCGCGCGCGTCTATCCGCTCGAAAGCGCGCCGATCGCCGATCCGATGGCGGGTGCGAAGCGTCTGCCGGTCGGCTGGGAGCTGCTCGGACGGGTCGTCGATGCGTCGGGCCGTCCGCTCGACAGTCTCGGCCCGCTCGGCGCGGCGAACGACGCCCCGCTGTCCGCGCCGTCGATCAACCCGTTGCATCGCGAGCCGATTCACAAGGTGCTGGACGTCGGCGTGCGCGCGATCAATGCGCTCCTGACCGTCGGACGCGGCCAGCGCATGGGGCTCTTCGCCGGCTCGGGCGTCGGTAAATCGGTGCTGCTCGGCCAGATGGCGCGCTACACGAGCGCCGAAGTGATCGTGATCGGCCTGATCGGCGAACGTGGCCGCGAAGTGAAGGAATTCATCGAACAGATTCTCGGCGACGAGGGGCGCGCGCGTTCCGTCGTCGTCGCGGCGCCGGCCGACGTTTCGCCGCTGCTGCGGATGCAGGGCGCCGCCTACGCGACCTCGCTCGCCGAATATTTCCGCGATCAGGGCAAGCACGTACTGCTGCTGATGGATTCGCTCACCCGTTTCGCGATGGCGCAGCGCGAGATCGCGCTGGCCGTCGGCGAACCGCCGGCGACCAAGGGTTATCCGCCTTCCGTGTTCGCGAAGCTGCCGGCACTCGTCGAGCGCACCGGCAACGGCCCCGAGGGCGGCGGTTCGATTACCGCGTTCTATACTGTACTGACCGAAGGCGACGACCAGCAGGACCCGATCGCCGATTCCGCGCGCGCGATTCTCGACGGCCACATCGTGCTGTCGCGCCAGCTCGCCGAATCCGGCCACTATCCGGCGATCGATATCGAGGCGTCGATCAGCCGCGCGATGACGGCGCTGATCGACGACGCGCATCTCGACCGGACCCGTCTTTTCAAGCAGATGCTTTCGCGCTACCAGCGCAACCGCGATCTGATCAACGTCGGCGCTTATTCGAGCGGGCGCGACCAGCTTCTCGACCGGGCCATCGCGCTGTATCCGCGCATGGAAGCGTTTCTGCAACAGGGTTATCGCGAAAGCGCCGGCTTCGAGCCGAGCCTTGCGATGCTCGATGCACTGTTCGAATAGGGAGAGCGTCGATGTCGAAACATTTTCCGATCAAGACACTGATTGGTCTCGCGCAGGACGACGTCGACGCCGCCGCGCAGCGGCTTGGCCGCGTGCAGCGCGAACGCAGCGAGGTCGAAGCGCAGCTCGACTCGCTCGTGCAGTATCGCGACGAATATCACCGCCGTTTCACCGCCACGGCGCAATCCGGCATGCCGGCCGGCAACATGCGCAATTTCCAGGCGTTCATCGACACGCTCGACGCCGCGATCCAGCAGCAGCGCGGGCTGCTCGTCACCGCGACCGCACGCGTCGAGGCGGCGAAGCCCGACTGGCAGCGCCAGAAGCAGAAACTCGGTTCCTTTGAAGTCCTGCAGGCGCGCGGCGACGCCGCCGAGGCAAAACAGACCGCGCGCCGCGAACAGCGCGACGCCGACGAACATGCAGCACGCATTCTCCGGATGCGCGTGGAAGGCGTCTGACGCCGCCGCGCCCTGACTGACACGAACATACGGGATCACGCATGACGCCACTTTCACTCCTCAATTCGCTGCTTGGCGCGACCACGGGCGCGACGTCGGGCGGATCGTCCTCCACGTCGGGCGGCAGCACGCTGCCGTTCTCGCAGACGCTGCAGCAGAGCATCGACTCGCAGAACAGCGCGGCGAAGGCGCCGGTCAGCCAGCCGTCGTCACAGTCAGCGAAACCGTCGTCGACGGGTTCGACGGGTTCATCGGCTTCGACAGGTTCGTCGGGTTCGACGTCGAGCGTGCATGACGTGTCGACGCCCGCGGATACATCGAAGGACAGCAGCGCGAGCGCGACGGGCGGCAAGCAGGACACGGACAGCACGACGAAGGCCGACGCCTCTTCGGGCGCGGGCCACCAGACCACGGCGGCCGATGGCAAGGGTAAGGGCAAGGCCGCTGGCGCGGGCACGAAGTCGCACCATGACGCGGACGCATCGGACACACCGGCGACGGCCGCGGCTCTAGCCGCGGCGGCCGCTGCGGCCGCGGCCGATGCGCAGGCGCAGGCGAGCGCCGCGATGGACACGACGGCGGCGAAAGCTGCCGATGCGCTTCCGGCGGATGCTGCTACAGCGGCGACGGCTGCTGCGAGCACGCTGACGACGAGCGCGACGACGATTGGCAAGAAGCTGGCGTCGCTCGATCCCAAGTCCGTGCAGGACGCATTGCAGGCGGCGCTTTCCGCGCTGGCCAATGGTCAGGGCGCGATTGCCAAAACGGGCGTGACGAAGGGCACGGGGTCGGCTGGAGCGGGTTCGGCTGGCGACGCCGGTGCTGGCGTGCGTGGCGCGGGCAAGGGCCTGGCGGCGGGTGCATCGTTTGCGGGCGACAAGGGCGCGAAGGGCGGCGAAGGTGAGAAGCAGGCTGTGGCGAATGCCGCGGCGGCTGCGACGCCGGACGCGCTGGCGGCGCGCAATGCTGCTGACGCGATGGCGGCTGCGGGCGGGGGGAACGCGCAGGACAGCTTTGCCGCGTTGAAGGGCACGGCGGACGCGGCGAGTGCGAGCCTGGCTGCGACGCAGGCTGCGACGGCTGCGGCTTCGAGCGCGGCGACGCAGGCTTCGAATCCGACCGCCGTGGCGGCGGCGGGCGCCGCGCTGGCGCCGCAGGTGGGGACGCCTGACTGGGAAGAGGCGTTGGGGCAAAAGGTGGTGTTCCTGTCGAATGCTCACCAGCAGAGTGCGGAGCTCACGCTCAACCCGAAGGATCTGGGACCGCTTCAGGTCGTGCTGCAGGTTGCCGATAATCATGCACATGCGTTGTTTGTTTCACAGCATCAGCAGGTTCGGGAAGCGGTGGAGGCCGCGCTTCCTAAATTGCGCGAGGCGATGGAGCAGGGGGGGATTGGGCTTGGCAGCGCGAGTGTGAGTGACGGGTTTGGGTTTGGCGGGCAACAGCAGCAGCAGGGTCAGGGAGGGGCTGGCGGGCGTAGTTCGTCATCTGGGGGTTCTTTTGCCTCCGGCGGGGATGAACCACCGGTTTCTTCTGTTGCTGCTTCGCCTGTCCGGCGGAGTGTGGGGATTGTGGATACGTTTGTTTGATTTGTTTTTTCTGTTGTTCCTGGCTTTTTGGCCTTTCCTTGCATTCATGTCGGTCTATTAGCGTTGCCCCTGTGCGGGGCG
>CALFSF010000346.1 GCA_937917025.1 uncultured Paraburkholderia sp. | reverse complement strand
TTTCAGGCTCACCCTTATCTTTCGGACGCCTTCGCGGCGCCCGTCCCGCCCCCGAATCATGCTCGTTCTCGGCATCGAAAGCTCCTGCGACGAAACCGGTCTCGCGCTCTATGACACAGAGCGCGGCCTGCTCGCGCACGCGTTGCATTCGCAGATCGCGATGCATCGCGAATACGGCGGAGTGGTGCCGGAACTGGCGTCGCGCGATCACATCCGGCGCGCGCTGCCACTGCTCGAAGAGGTCCTCGAGCGAGCCGGCGCGGCACGCACCGAAATCGACGCGATCGCGTATACGCAGGGGCCGGGGCTCGCCGGCGCGCTGCTCGTCGGCGCGAGCATCGCCAACGCGCTCGCGATGGCGTGGGATCGCCCGACGATCGGCATTCACCATCTCGAGGGGCATCTGCTCTCGCCGCTGCTGGTCGACGCACCGCCGCCGTTTCCGTTCGTCGCGCTGCTGGTGTCGGGCGGACATACGCAGCTGATGCGCGTGACGGACGTCGGCGAATACGAAACGCTTGGCGAAACGCTCGACGACGCCGCCGGCGAAGCCTTCGACAAAACGGCGAAACTGCTCGGCCTCGGTTATCCGGGCGGCCCGGAAGTGTCGCGGATGGCGGAGTTCGGCACGCCGGGGGCGGTCACGCTGCCACGCCCGATGCTGCATTCGGGCGACCTCGATTTCAGTTTCAGCGGCCTGAAAACCGCGGTGCTGACGCAGACGAAAAAGCTCGGCGGCAACGTCTGCGAGCAGGCGAAAGCAGATCTCGCACGCGGCTTTGTCGATGCGGCCGTCGATGTACTCACAGCGAAATCCGTGGCGGCGCTCAGGCAGACGAAGCTCAAGCGGCTCGTGGTGGCAGGCGGCGTGGGCGCGAACCGGCAGTTGCGCGAGGCGCTGTCAGGCGCCGCGCAAAAGCGCGGCTTCGAGGTGCACTATCCCGATCTCGCGCTATGCACGGATAACGGCGCGATGATCGCGCTCGCCGGCGCGCTGCGCCTGCAACGCTGGCCGGAACAGGCAGGCAAGGACTACGCGTTCACGGTGAAGCCGCGGTGGGATCTGTCGTCGCTGGCCCGCTAGCGACAAAGCATTCATCAAGAACACCACAAACGATAACGGCCGCGTCAGCGGCCGTTATGTCATCCAGCGCGCAAGGCGCGGCGCGACCTATCGCACGGTGCGCTTGTCGTTCTCGATCAGCGCATACGCGCTGTGATTGTGGATCGACTCGAAGTTCTCGGCTTCGAGCACATACGCGACGATCCGCGAATCCGCATTCAGACGCTGTGCCACGTCGCGCACCAGGTCCTCGACGAACTTCGGGTTCTCATAGGCGCGCTCGGTCACGAACTTTTCGTCGGGACGCTTCAGCAGGCCCCACAGTTCGCACGACGCTTCTTCTTCCGCGATACGGATCAGGTCTTCCACCGGCACGTCGTCCGCGAGCTCGACGTTGATCGTCACGTGCGAGCGCTGGTTATGCGCGCCGTACTGCGAGATCTTCTTCGAGCACGGGCACAGGCTCGTGACCGGCACCAGCACCTTCAGGAACAGACGCGTCATGCCGTTGCGCGTGTCGCCGGTCAGCGTCACGTCGTAATCGAGCAGGCTTTCGACACCGGAAACCGGCGCTGTCTTGTTCACGAAGTACGGAAACGACACCTCGATACGCCCCGCTTCGGCTTCGAGTTTTTCCAGCATCGCGGCCAGCATCGCGCGAAACGCGGCCGTATCGAGCGGCGCCCTGTTCTCTTCGAGCAGCGCGACGAAGCGCGACATGTGCGTGCCCTTTACTTCGGCGGGCAGATGAACATCGAGGTTCCACGTGCCGATCGTCGGCTGGGCGTCGCCGCGCGGCGTGCGCACGGTGAGCGGATGGCGTACCGCCTTCACGCCCACGCGCTGGATCGCGATCTGGCGCGTATCGACGGTGCTCTGCACGTCGGGCATCACGAAAGCGGGATTCATCTGGTTCATATTGTTGTCCTCGCTGGCTGCGCGTATCGGTTCACGCAACCGCCCGCGCCGGCATGCCGCCGGCGCTGCGCGGCGGGCCAGGCGGCCCGCCGGTTCGTCTGAAGGAAAATTGCCGTCTCAGGACGGCAGTCGCATCACGCGACGCGCTTGACCGACTTGCCGGCGGCGTGATCCACGAAGCGTTCGCGGATCGATTTCGCGATGCCCGCGGCGTCAAGACCACATTGCGACAGCAGCTTCGCCGGATCGCCGTGATCGATGAAACGGTCAGGCAGACCCAATTGCAGAACGGGCTTGATCGTCCCGCTCTCGAGAAGCGCTTCCACGCAGGCCGAACCCGCGCCGCCCATCACACAGCCTTCTTCGACGGTGACGATGGCGTCGTGCGTTTCGGCGAGCTTGCGAACCAGTTCGGCATCGAGCGGCTTCACGAAGCGCATGTTAGCGACGGTGGCATCGAGCTGTTCGGCAGCCGCGAGCGAAGGGGCGACCATCGTGCCGAACGCCAGAATCGCAATGCGCTTGCCCGCCGCCTGCGACGTCTCGCGACGGATTTCTCCCTTGCCGAGCGGAATCGCCGCCATCTGCCTGACCGTCGCCACGCCCGTGCCCGCGCCGCGCGGATAACGCACGGCCGTCGGATTCGGCTGTTGCAGCGCCGTGTACAGCATCTGCCGGCATTCGTTTTCGTCCGACGCCGCCATCACCGTCATGTTCGGAATGCAGCGCATGAACGCGAGGTCGTACGCGCCTGCGTGCGTGGCACCGTCGGCGCCGACGAGACCCGCGCGGTCGATCGCGAACACCACCGGCAGGTTCTGCAGCGCGACGTCGTGGATCAGCTGGTCGTAGGCGCGCTGCAGGAACGTCGAATAGATCGCTACAACAGGCTTCATGCCTTCGGCAGCCAGGCCGCCCGCGAACGTCACCGCGTGCTGCTCGGCGATGCCGACGTCGAAATAGCGATCCGGGAAGCGCTTCTCGAACTCCACCATGCCCGAGCCTTCGCGCATGGCCGGCGTGATGCCGACGACGCGCGCATCGAGCTCGGCCGCGTCGCACAGCCATTCGCCGAAGACCTGCGTGTAGGTCTTTTTCGCGGGCGTGGCCGACGGCTTGATGCCCTCGGCGGGATTGAACTTGCCCGGACCGTGATACAGCACCGGATCCGCTTCGGCGAGTTTGTAGCCCTGGCCTTTCTTCGTCACGACGTGCAGGAATTGCGGGCCGCGCAGTTCCTTGATGTTCTGCAGCGTCGGGATCAGCGAATCGAGATCGTGACCGTCGATCGGGCCGATGTAGTTGAAGCCGAATTCCTCGAAGAGCGTCGCCGGCACGATCATGCCCTTCGCGTGTTCCTCGAGCTTGCGGGCGAGGTCGAGCATCGGCGGCGCGACGCGCAGTACACGCTCGACGCCGGCACGCGCGGCCGCGTAGAAGCGGCCCGACATCAGACGCGCCAGATGGCGGTTCAGCGCGCCGACTGGCGGCGAAATCGACATGTCGTTGTCGTTCAGGATGACGAGCAGCGGCACGTCGTCCTCGACGCCCGCGTTGTTCATCGCTTCGAACGCCATGCCGGCCGTCATCGCGCCGTCGCCGATCACGGCGATGCCCATGCGGTTTTCGCCCTGCAGCTTGCTCGCGACCGCCATGCCGAGCGCGGCCGAAATCGACGTGCTCGAGTGCGCGGTGCCGAACGTGTCGTATTCCGACTCGTCGCGCTTCGGGAAACCCGAGATGCCGCCCTGCTGACGCAGCGAATGCATCTGGTCGCGGCGACCCGTCAGGATCTTGTGCGGATACGTTTGATGGCCGACATCCCAGACGATGCGGTCGCGCGGCGTGTCGAATACGTAATGCAGCGCGATCGTCAGTTCGACCGTCCCGAGATTGGACGACAGGTGGCCGCCCGTCTGCGAGACGCTGTCGAGCACGAAGGCACGCAACTCGTCTGCAAGCGGTTGCAATTGGCGGCGATCGAGGCGGCGCAGGGCGGCCGGATCGTCGATGGTTTTCAGCAAGTCGTACATCGTCGTTCCATTGTAGGAAAACTTACGCGCCCGCACTTCGTTACGCGCACCGGTGAAACGTGCGCGGCGGCGGGCTTTCGCGTTTTAACTCACCCGGTCAACGACCAGGTCAGCGAGCTCGGCCAGACGCCGCGCACGCGCGCCAAACGGCGCGAGTGCGTTGTGCGCGTCCGTGCGCAGCTGTGCGGCCAGCGCACGCGACGCGTCGAGCCCGATAATCGACACGTAGGTCGGCTTGCCGTCCTTCGCGTCCTTACCGGCGGTTTTGCCGAGCGTGGCGGAGTCGGTCGTCACATCGAGAATGTCATCGACGACCTGAAACGCCAGGCCCACAGCCGCTGCATACACATCCAGCGAGTTCATCGCATCCGCCGAAGGCGTCGTGCCCGCCAGCGCGCCCATGCGCACCGAGGCGCGCAGCAGTGCGCCCGTCTTCATGCGGTGCATCGTTTCGAGCTGCGCGCGCGTGAGCGTATGGCCGACGCTCGCCAGATCGATCGCCTGGCCGCCGGCCATGCCGGTCGAGCCGCTCGCGAGCGCCAGTTCGCGCACCAGCGCCGCCTGCTGCGCGGGCGCCAGCACGGCGTCCGTCAGCGTAACGAAAGCCTGCGACTGCAGCGCATCACCGACCAGCAGCGCCGTCGGCTCGTCATACTGCACGTGGACCGTCGGCTTGCCGCGACGCAGCGCGTCGTCGTCCATGCAGGGCATGTCGTCGTGCACGAGCGAATAGACGTGAATCATTTCGAGCGCGCACGCCGCCGCGTCGAGGCATTCGGCACGCGCGTCCGTCAGTTCACCGGCCGCATGAACGAGCAGCGGACGCACCCGCTTGCCGCCGCCCAGCACGGCGTAGCGCATCGCTTCGTGAAGCGTGGCGGGTTCGGTCGTCTGTGCCGGCAGGTAATGATCGAGTGCCGTCTCCACGCGATCGAGTACCGACCGCATCCATTGTTCGAAAGTCATAGGTCGTCTCCGCTCTGCCCAGCGGCTGTGCCTGCGGCGTTCGTCGGCAGCGGCCTGAGCGTCTCGCCATCGAGAACGCGAACCTGCTGCTCGACCTTTTCCAGTTGTTGCTGGCAGAAGGCCACGAGCGCCGCGCCACGCCGGTAGGCGGACAACGATTCCTCGAGGCTCAGACTGCCGCCTTCCATGCGCCCGACAAGGCCCTCGAGTTCCGCCACCGCCGCCTCGTAGTTTTCGGGCAGCGGCACGCCGCTTGCGTCCTGCGCGGATGCTGCAGCGGTGTCGTTCGGTGCGGTCTTCGCCATGAGTCGTCGCAAAATTAAAACAAGTCGGACATTCTACGGCAAAAGCGCAAAACCCGACCCGCTCGTGGTCGCACGTCAACTATCCGACAGCTTGCACCCGACAGAAAAAAAGCGGTCGATTGCCCCGCGAAATCGCGGACTTCCGTAACAATTTTGACCCAAATCAGGCACTTAAGCGCCCCATGAAAGGGGAAACAGGTATAATTGCGGGCTCCCTAAATCGAATCTTCGATGGTTGGGTTGTTCACTGCTTTCACGTTTTCATCGGGAGTGGGAATGTCCAATCTGAGCAATGCATTGCAGCTAAAGTCTGTTCACAGTCAGCTGCCAGTCACGGCTTACTTTGACGAAGCGCTTCTTACGCGCGAAATCGACACCCTTTTCAAAAAAGGTCCTCGCTACATCGGCCACGATCTCATGGTGCCCGAAGCGGGGAATTATTTTGCCTTGCCGAGCGAGAGCGAGGGGCGTGTGCTCGTCCGTAACCAGCAGTCGCAGGTCGAACTGCTGTCGAACGTGTGCCGCCACCGCCAGGCGATCATGCTCAACGGCCGCGGCCAGACGCAGAACATCGTCTGCCCGCTGCATCGCTGGACCTATGATCTGAACGGTCAGCTCCTTGGCGCCCCCCATTTCGCTGACAACCCGTGCCTGAATCTCGGCGCCACGCCGCTGCAGAACTGGCAGGGCCTGCTGTTCGAGTCGCAGGGGCGCGACGTCGCGAACGATCTGGCAAAACTCGGCACGAAACGGCATTTCGACTTTTCGGGCTTCATGTTCGATCACGTCGAAGTCCACGAATGCAACTACAACTGGAAGACCTTCATCGAGGTCTATCTGGAGGATTACCACGTCGCGCCGTTCCATCCGGGCCTCGGCAGCTTCGTTTCGTGCGATGACCTGACGTGGGAATTCGGCGACTGGTACAGCGTGCAGACGGTCGGCGTCCACAAGGATCTGGAGCAGCCGGGCAGCCCGACGTACCGCAAGTGGCATGACGAAGTGCTGCGTTTTCGCAATGGCACGCCGCCGGAATTCGGTGCGATCTGGATGGTGTACTACCCGGGGATCATGATCGAGTGGTATCCGCACGTGCTGGTCGTGTCGTGGCTGATTCCCCGCGGTCCGCAGAAAACGACGAACGTCGTCGAGTTCTATTACCCCGAGGAAATCGCGCTCTTCGAGCGGGAATTCGTCGAAGCCGAGCGCGCCGCCTATATGGAAACGGCTCGCGAAGACGACGAAATCGCCGAACGCATGGACGCCGGGCGTCGCGCGTTGATGGAACGTGGCGAATCGCAGGTCGGCCCGTATCAGAGCCCGATGGAAGACGGCATGCAGCACTTTCACGAGTTTCTGCGCCGCGAACTCGGCACGATCTGAAGAGCGGCCGCCCGCCGGGTGGCCGCCATGCGAATCGACGGAAAGACGGGCTTCGACCCGTCTTTTTTTGTTTAGACTAGAAATGTCAGCCGGCCGCGCCGGAAACGCCAGTCTCAGGAGTCGTCATGCCGCACACTCACTACACCACGCTCATTTCCGCCACGAATCTTGCGGAACGGCTCGCCGTCGCACCGGGCAGCGTGCTGGTCTTCGATTGCCGCTTCGATCTCGCCAACACGGCCGCAGGCGAAGCGGCCTGGGCCGACGGACATATTCCCGGCGCGCAGTATCTGCATCTCGATCGTGACCTGTCCGGGCCGAAAACGGGCTCGAACGGACGCCACCCGCTCCCTGATCGCGCGAAGTTCATCGAGACGCTCGTCGCGCACGGGCTCACGAACGGCCAGCAGGTAGTCGCATACGACGCACAGGGCGGCATGTACGCCGCCCGTTTGTGGTGGCTGCTGCGCTGGGTCGGGCACGATTCGGTCGCGGTACTCGACGGCGGCCTGGACGCCTGGCAGGCGGCAGGCCAGTCACTCACGAAGGACGTACCGGCAAAAACGAAGGGCAATTTCACGGCTGGCGCGCCGCTGTCGGTGACCACCGACACGCAGGCGATCCAGCGCAATCTGACCACGCACGAACTGACGGTGGTCGACGCCCGCGCGCCCGACCGGTATCGCGGCGAAAACGAAACGATCGACCCTGTCGGCGGCCACATTCCCGGCGCGCTGAACCGCTTCTTCAAGGACAATCTCACCGCCGACGGCCGCTTCAAGCCGGCACATACACTGCGCGAGGAATTCGGCTCGCTGCTGCCCGCGACGGCGCCCGACCGCGTCGTGCTGCAATGCGGCTCGGGCGTGACGGCCTGTCACAACCTGCTGGCGATGGAAATCGCCGGGTTGCATGGCGCGTCGCTGTATGGGGGTTCGTGGAGCGAGTGGGTGGCCGACCCGTCGCGTCCGGTGGCAACGGGACCGAATCCTTGAACGACAGGTGAAGCTGCCATTGCGCCGGCGCAATGGCGCGTTGCCCCGTCAGGCCACGCCGTGCTGCCTGAACCAGGCTAACGCACGCCGCCAGCCGTCTTCCGCATCGGCCTTGCGATAGCTCGGCCGGTAGTCCGCGAAAAACGCGTGCCCGGCGTCGTCGTAGACGACAATCCGTGATCCGCGCGCCGACTCGGGCCCTTGGGCAATCGCCGCTTTCATCTTGTCGAGCGTGTCCTGCGGGATGCTCTGGTCCTGCCGCCCGAAGAGACCCAGCACGGGCACGCGCAGGTCGCCGACGCGATCGAGCGGATTCGTCGGCTGGGCGGCGTTCGGGGTGCCGACCACACGTCCGTACCACACTACCGCCGCCTTCAAATGCGGATTGTGCTCCGCATAGAGCCACGCGATCCGGCCGCCCCAGCAGAAGCCGTTGATGCCAACCCGCTTCAGATCGCCGCCGTGCTCGCCCGCCCATGCGACGGTCGCGTCGAGATCGCTCATGACCTGCGCGTCCGGCACCTTGCTCGCGATGTTGTCGTTGATCTGCTGTATCGACGTGTATGCCGTCGGGTCGCCTTCGCGCTCATAGAGGTTGGGCGCGATCGCAAGGTAGCCGGCCTTGGCGAAACGGCGGCAGACGTCGGCAATATGCTCATGCACGCCGAAAATCTCATGGATGACGATAATCACCGGCAGATGCGTCTTGCCCTTTGGCTGCGCGCGATACGCCGGCACGAGCGTACCGTCCGAGCGCACGGCGATCTCGCCGGCTTCGAGCCCTTCGTCATCGGTATGGATGGTCTGCGCCGAGACCGGCATCACGGCGGCGGCGAAGCCCGTGCCGAGCGCGGCCTTGATGAAGGTACGGCGATCGAAAGGAACGTGGGGCACCAGACTGTCGACATCAGGCTTCAGCATGCGAGCTCCTTGAGTGAACGGCATGGGAAAAACGACAGCAGCTATCTTGCATGGGACCGGAGTAACGCGGAAGAACTCAGTGCAGCTTGACGCGTGGCAGCGTCGAGCGACGCAGCCAGTGCGCGAACGTGTCGAGCACCATCCGCGGATAGCCATGCAGCGCGGCAATATGCAGACGGTAAAGCGACATGTACATGAAGCGCGCGAAGAGCCCTTCGATCAGCATGTTGCCGCCGATCACGCCGCCCATCAGGTTGCCGACAGCGCTGAAGTGTCCGAGCGACACGAGCGAGCCGAAGTCGCGATAGGTGAATTCCGGCAGCGGGCGGTTCTCGAGACGCGCCGCAAACGACTTCATCAGAAAGCTCGCCTGCTGTGGCGCCGCCTGTGCGCGCGGCGGCACGTTGCGCTCGTTGCCCGGCCATGCGCACGCCGCGCAATCGCCGAGCGCGAAAATGTTGTCGTCGGGTTCCGTTTGCAACGTGCGGCGCACCACGAGCTGGCCCAGCCGGTTAACAGGCAGACCATCCAGTTCGCCGAGAATCGGCGGCGCCTTGATGCCCGCGGCCCATACAGTCAGGTCGGCGCGAATCGTCTTGCCGCTCGCGGTTCGCACGATACCGGGGGCCACTTCCGCGACCGTCTCGCCGGTCATGACTTTTACGCCGAGCCGCGTCAGCAGTTCGGCGGTAGCCGTCGAAACGCGCTCCTGCAGCGCGGGCAGAATGCGCGGACCCGCCTCGATCAGCACGATACCGACGTCATGACGCGGATCGAGCTTGTGCAACCCATATGCCGACAGCACCTGCGCCGTATTGCGCAGCTCGGCCGACAATTCCACGCCGGTCGCGCCACCGCCCACAATCGCGACCTGAATGCGCGGTTCCGTTAAATCCGATGTGTCCGGCGCGGACTCGACGCGCTCGTGCACCTGATGCTCCGCGCGAATGCAGGCCGCGATGAGACGCTTGCGAAAGCGCTCCGCCTCGCTCACGGTATCGAGCGCGATCGAATATTCGGACGCACCCTTCACGCCGAAAAAAGCAGTCGTGCTGCCGATCGCGATGATCAGCGTGTCGTACTCGAGCTCGCGCGGGGGAAGCATTTCAGCGCCGTCGTCGTCCGCGACGGCCGAGAGCATGAGGCGCTTCGCCGCGCGGTCGATTCCGGCAAGCTCGCCCTGCTGGAACTCAAAGCCATGCCAGCGCGCCTGGGCGGCATATTCGAGTTCCTGCGTGAACGGATCCATGCTGCCTGCCGCCACTTCATGCAGCAGCGGCTTCCAGATATGCGTCGGATTGCGGTCGACCAGCGTCACCTGCGCTTTTACCGCGCGGCGCTTGCTGGGTGAAGCGTAGCGATCGCCCAGACGTGTCGCCAGTTCAAGACCACCCGCCCCGCCACCAACGATAATGAAACGATGCATCGAGACTCTCCGTGCTAACCGGGGGTTGTGCGTCGAGGACGGCGCACGCTGCCGGTAACACGCCGTCCATGACCGATTGTCCGCGACTAGTGCGCTTTGTCACAAGCTGTCAAATCACATGTGTGACATGCGCACGACGCTATCGTCCGGCACTCGCGCCCGCCCGTTGCCCGATCAATGCGCTTCTTCCCAGTTCGCGCCGGCACCCACTTCGGCGACGAGCGGCACCTTCAGCTCGGCCACGCCGCACATGAGTTCAGGCAGGCGTTTGCGCACTTCGGAGAGTTCGCTGTCGGGCACTTCGAGGATCAGTTCATCGTGAACCTGCATGATCATCCGCGTGTCGATCTTCGATTGTTCGATCCAGTCCTGCACGGCGATCATCGACAGCTTGATGAGGTCGGCCGCGGTCCCCTGCATCGGCGCGTTGATCGCCGCACGCTCCGCCGCCTGACGACGCGGGCCGTTGCCGCCGTTGATCTCCGGCAGCCACAGGCGCCGCCCGAACACCGTTTCGACATAACCCTTCGATTTGGCGCTCAGACGCGTTTCGTCCATATAGCGCGCGACACCCGGATAACGCTGGAAATAGCGGTCGATATACAGCTTCGCCGCGTCGCGCGTGATGCCGAGGTTGGACGCGAGACCAAACGAACTCATCCCGTAGATCAGGCCGAAGTTGATCACCTTCGCGATACGGCGCTGGTCGTTCGAGACTTCGATCGGCGTCACGGTGAACACTTCGGCGGCCGTCGCCCGGTGGATGTCTTCGCCCTGCGCGAACGCGCGCAGCAACGACTCGTCGCCGGAAATGTGCGCCATGATGCGCAGCTCGATCTGCGAATAGTCGGCCGACACGAGCTTGTGCCCGGGCTTCGCGATAAACGCTTCGCGAATGCGCCGGCCCTCGGCGGTGCGAACCGGGATGTTCTGCAGATTCGGATCGTTCGATGCAAGCCGGCCCGTGACCGCGACGGCCTGCGCGTAGTTCGTATGCACGCGGCCCGTCTGCGCGTTCACCATGCGCGGCAGCTTGTCGGTGTAGGTCGACTTCAGCTTCGACAGCCCGCGATGCTCGAGCAGGATCTTCGGCAACGGATAGTCTTCGGCGAGCTTCTGCAGCACTTCTTCGTCCGTTGAAGGCGCGCCGCTCGGCGTTTTCTTGACGACCGGCAGTTCCAGCTTCTCGAAGAAAATCTGGCCGATCTGTTTCGGCGAGCCGAGATTGAATTCGCCACCGGCAAGCACATACGCTTCGGTTTCGAGTTCGATGAGACGCGTTGCGATCTGCCCGCTTTGCACGCGCAGCTTTTCGGCGTCGATCAGCACGCCCGTGCGCTCCCTCTTGCGCAACACGCGGGACGTCGGCAACTCGATCGTGCGATACACGTGGTCGAGGTCTTTCTCCGCGGCGATTTGCGGATACAACACCTGATGCAGACGCAACGTGATGTCCGCGTCTTCGGCGGCGTATTCGGCGGCCGTTTCGAGCGCGACCTCATCGAAGCCGATCTGGCTTGCGCCCTTGCCCGCCACCTCTTCGTACTTGATCGTCTTCAGACCGAGATGGCGCAGCGCGAGGTTATCCATGTCGTGCGGACGATGCGACTCCAGCACATACGACTGCAGCAGCGTGTCGTGCTCGATGCCGTTCATCTCGATGCCGTAGTTCGCGAGCACCTGCTCGTCGTACTTCATGTGCTGGCCGACCTTTTTCCTGTCGGCGCTTTCGAGCCACGGCTTGAGCTTCGCGAGCACTTCATCGCGCGGCAGCTGCACCGGCGCATCCGGCCCGCGATGCGCGACGGGAATATAGGCGGCCTTGCCCGGCTCGACTGCCACCGACAAACCGACGAGCTGCGCCGTCATCGGATCCAGCGACGTGGTTTCCGTATCGAACGCGGTGATCCCGGCGGCTTCGATCTTCGCGAGCCATGCGTCGAACTGTTCCCACGTCTGCACCGTGTCGTATTCGCGCTCGCCGGGCGCCTCGATGGTGGGCGCGGGCGGCACGTCGGTCTCGGGGCCTTCCACCGCGTCGGCGATTTCCACCTCGCGCAGCCACGTCTTGAAGCCGTGGCGCGTGAACACATCGCGCAGTTCCTCGCGCGACTCCGGTCGCGCCGGCAGCGTGTCGGCGATCGACACGACCTGGTCCGCCAGGTCGCAGTTCGTGTCGACCGTGACGAGCTTTCTCGCCATCGGCAGAAAGTCGAGCGCCCGACGCAGATTGTCTCCTACCGCACCTTTGATTTCATCCGCATGTGCAACGATGCCATCAAGCGTTTCGTATTGCGTGAGCCACTTGATCGCTGTTTTCGGGCCGCACTTCTCGACGCCAGGCACGTTGTCGACGGTATCGCCGATCAACGACAGATAATCGACGATCCGCTCCGGCGGCACGCCGAACTTCGCGAGCACGCCCGCGCGGTCGAGCGTTTCGTTCGTCATCGTATTGACGAGGGTGACATGATCCGTCACGAGCTGCGCCAGGTCTTTGTCGCCCGTCGACACGACCACGTTCATGCCGTGTTTTTCGGCGGCACAGCACAGCGTGCCAATGACATCGTCGGCTTCGACGCCTTCGATCATCAAAAGCGGCCAGCCGAGCGCGCGCACTGCGACGTGAATCGGCTCGATCTGTTTCGCCAGGTCCTCGGGCATCGAAGGACGGTTCGCCTTGTAGTCCGGATACCAGTCGTCGCGAAACGTTTTGCCCCTGGCGTCGAACACGCACGCGCTATACTCTGCGGTAACTTCCTTGCGCATGCGGCGAAGCATGTTGATCATTCCGTACAGCGCACCCGTCGGTCCGCCGTCGGGACCACGCAGATCGGGCATCGCATGGTAGGCTCGGTACAGGTAACTCGAACCGTCTACCAGTAGCAGGGTCTTACCTTCCAGCCCAGTTACCAGCCTGGCATTCCGATCAGTTTCAAGGACTCGTTCTTCGGGCATTATGAACAAAAGAAAAGTGATTCCGAGTCTGCGATCACTCGCAGATCAAGAGCGCGCGACAGCCAAGAAGGCCCGCGCATCGTGGCAGATGTTCACGATTATGGCAGAGTTTATCGAGGCGACCGAGTACCTCTCGGAGATCCGCCCGGCTGTCAGCATCTATGGTTCAGCACGCCTGAAACCGAACTCGCCGTACTACAAACTCGCCACGCAGATCGCGCGAAAACTGTCCGACGCGGGCTTCGCCGTGATCTCCGGCGGCGGCCCCGGCATCATGGAAGCGGCCAACAAAGGCGCACATGCGGGCAAGGCGCCCTCGGTCGGCCTGAACATCGAACTGCCGCACGAGCAGTCGGGCAACCAGTGGCAGGACATCTCGCTGCGCTTTCGTCACTTCTTCACGCGCAAGGTCACGTTCGTGAAGAACTCGGACGCCGTGATCGTGATGCCGGGCGGCTTCGGCACACTCGATGAACTGGCTGAAGTGCTCACGCTGATCCAGACGAAGAAGTCGCGGCATGTGCCGATCATTCTCGTCGGCGGCGAATTCTGGAGCGGCCTGCTTGGGTGGTTCAAGGAAGCGCTCGTGCCGATGGGCCTCATCAATCCCGACGACATGAACCTGATGCAGGTGATCGACGAACCCGAGCAGGTGCTCGAAGCCGTGCTCGCGTTCTACGAAGACCGCGACGACGGCGAACATCCTCCGTCGAAGTCTGACGAAGACCGCATGTTTTATCTTTGATGTCTAGATGGGCGGCTCCCTGCCGCCCTCTTCGAGATCCTCGCGGCTGTGCGGGTCGCGTCCTCATGCAGGGCCGGCCTGCGACTCGAGCCAGCGGCAGAACTGCGCGACGAGCGGCGCCTCGGCCACTTCGCGCCGCGCGACCCACCAGTAACCGCGCGCATCGATACGCGGGCCGTCGAGCGGCAATACAAGTCGCCCCGAAGCGAGTTCCTCCGACAGCAGCGGTAACGGCCCAAGCGCCACGCCAAGACCGTCGACCGCAGCCTGCAACGCCAGATAGAAGTGATCGAACGACTGCTTCTTGCGGCACTTCGCCTTGACGCCCGCGGCGGCGAGCCAGTTGCGCCACGCATCCGGGCGCGTATCCGAATGCAGCAGCACGTGCTTCGCGAGATCGTCCGCGACGGTGATCGGCGAACGTTGCAGCAGTGCCGGACTGCACACCGGTATCTCCGTCTCATCCATGAAGTGGCCGCTCGCGCAGTTGGCCCAGTGCGCCGGTCCGCGACGCACGGCCACGTCGAAGTTCTCCAGCGTTTCAACGGGCGCATTCGACGTCGAAAGACGCAACTCCACGCTGGGCGCGATGCGCTGAAACTGGTTCAGGCGCGGCAGCAGCCACTTCATCGCGAAGGTCGGCAGCGTGTTCACACGCAGTACATGCACGACGCCCGTATCGCGCAACTGTTCCGTCGCGATCGCAATGCTGTCGAACGCGGCCTGCACGGTAGCAAGGTAGCGGCGCCCGTCGTCAGTGAGCCGCACGCGCTTGCCATTGCGATGAAATACCTGCACGCCGACCCACGCCTCGAACGCCGCCACCTGACGGCTGATTGCACCGTGCGTCACATGCAGTTCATCCGCGGCGGCGGTAAAGGTTTCATGCCGCGCGGCGGCTTCAAACGCACGCAGCGCGGAAAAGGGAGGGAGTTCACGGGCCATGCTTGTGATTCTAGATCACAAGGGGACGCTATAAAAATCGTTTTGCGCGGCGTGTGAAGCGCGATAACCTCGACAGCTTCGGACCTCACCCGCAATTGCATATGAAGCACGACACGTCCACCGCCGGTCCTGCGCCAGGGCTGGCCGCCCTCTTTCTCGGCTTTCTGAACCTCGGATTCATCTCGTTTGGCGGCGCGCTGCCGCACGCGCGGCGCATCGTCGTTGAAAACCGGCGCTGGCTGAGGCCGGCCGAATTCACCGATCTGCTGGGCCTGTGCCAGTTCCTGCCCGGCGGAAATGTCATTAACCTTTCAGTTGCGATCGGCATGCGGTATCGAGGGCTGTCCGGTGCGCTGACTGCGCTGCTCGGCCTGATCGCCGGCCCTTCGGTCGTGGTGATCGCGCTCGGCGTGCTGTACGAACACACGCAAAACGACCCGCATGTGAAGCATCTCTTCGCCGGACTCGCCGCCGCTGCGGCGGGGCTGCTCGTTGCGATGTCCCTGAAAATCCTGGTGCCGTTGCGACGCAGTCCCGTCGCGGCGATCATCGCGGTGCCAGGTTTCATCGCGATTGCGATCATGCATTTTCCGCTGCTCCCCACGATGCTCGTTCTCACGGCGCTTAGCATCGTTGCCGCTGCGAGGGCCGCACGATGACCGATACCCTCGTCTCGCTCGCCGTCATTTTCGGGCAGCTTTCGCTGCTTGCGTTTGGCGGCGGCAACACGATTCTTCCCGAGATGCAGCGGCAGGTCGTCGACGTGCATCACTGGATGCCCGCGAGCGAATTCAGCGCGTTGTTCGCGCTTGCGCAGGCCGCGCCGGGCCCGAATCTGATGGTGGTGACGCTCGTCGGCTGGCACGTTGCCGGATGGGCCGGCATGCTGGTCGCGTCCATCGCGAAGTTCGGGCCGTCTTCAGTCGTGACGATCCTCGCGTTACACGCATGGGAGCGCTTCAAGGACCGGCCGTGGCGCACGATGGTGCAAAAGGCGCTCGTGCCCGTGACCGCGGGCATCGTCGCGGCGAGCGCCTTGCTGATCGCGCAGGCGTCCGACACGACGTGGATCGCGTGGGCCACGACAGGCGTGTGCGCCGTGCTCGCCTGGCGCACACGGATCCATCCGTTGTGGCTGCTGGCCGCCGGCAGCCTGATCGGGCTGACCGGATTCGGCCAGCTTTGATCCGCGCGTATCCGGCGCGCGCTGCACGCGGCGCTGAATAGCGCGCTACTGGAACGCGACCTCGGCGAAACTGCGAAGCTTGCGGCTGTGCAATCGATGCAGCCCGTTCGTGCGCAGTATCTCCATCGCCTTGACGCCGATCCGCAGATGCTGGTCAACCTGGCCTCGATAGAACTGGTCCGCCATGCCGGGCAATTTCAGCTCGCCGTGCAGCGGCTTGTCCGACACACACAGCAGCGTGCCGTACGGCACGCGGAACCGGAAGCCGTTCGCCGCGATCGTCGCGCTCTCCATATCGAGCGCGATCGCGCGGCTTTGCGACAGGCGCAGCACCGGTTCGCGGTGGTCGCGCAATTCCCAGTTGCGGTTATCGACGCTCGCCACCGTGCCCGTGCGCATCACGCGCTTCAGCTCGATGCCCTCGAGCTTCGTGACTTCAGCGACCGCGCGCTCCAGCGCGACCTGCACTTCCGCGAGCGCCGGAATCGGCACCCATAGCGGCAGATCGTCGTCGAGTACGTGATCTTCGCGCACATAGCCGTGCGCGAGCACGTAGTCGCCCAGCCGCTGCGTGTTGCGCAAACCAGCGCAATGGCCGAGCATGATCCACGCGTGCGGACGCAGCACGGCGATGTGATCGGTGATCGTCTTCGCGTTCGAAGGCCCGACGCCGATGTTGATCATCGTGATGCCGCTGCCGTCGGCGCGCTTCAGGTGATACGCGGGCATCTGCGGCAGACGCGGCGGCGCGTTGCCCTCGTCCTGCTGCTCGTCGATGTTCGCGTTGTACGTAACCACATCGCCGGGCTCGACAAACGACGTGTATTCGCTGCGATACGCGCGCAGGTCTTCGTCGTCGGTGGCGGACATCATCGTGCGGCCGAGTTTCACGAACTCGTCGATATAGAACTGATAGTTCGTGTACAGCACGTAGTTCTGCACGTGCGTAGGCGAAGTCGCCGTGTAATGCTTCAGACGATGCAGCGAGAAATCGACGCGCGGCGCCGTGAACAGCGCGAGCGGATACGGCTCGCCCGGCGGCGGTTCATACGTGCCGTTCACGATGCGGTCGTCCAGCAGCGCGAGATCGGGCGTATCGAACACGTCGCGCATCGCGACGAGGCGATCGCGATCGAGGTCGCCTTCCAGGTGAATACCTTCGGCAAACGCGAAATGAACCGGAATCGGGTACTGCGATACGCCGACTTCGATGACGACGTGATGGTTCTTCGTAAGCAGGCGGAGCTGCTCGCGATAGTAGTCGCCGAACAGGTCCGGTCGTGTCACGGTCGTTTCGAAGCTGCCCGGGCCCGCCACGAAACCATACGAGCGGCGCGAATCGACGTGCGTGTTGACCTCGGTGCGAATGCGCACGAACGGGTAGCACGCGCGCACGCGGCGCTCGAACCGCTCGTTGCGGCGATAGCGCGCGAACGCATCGCGCAGGAACGACGTGTTCGCTTCGTAAATGGCGGACAGACGCGCGACCGCTTCGGTGGCGTCTTCGAATGATTCGGTCGGGAAGTCGCTGGCGGGCGTCTGCACAGTGCGCGGTTTCGTGTCGTTGTTCATCTTCATCGCCTCATTTGATGAGATGACATTACCACGGAAATTACGCGTCCAGATGTGGCAACCCGCACGCGAAAAGGGTACTGAAAAACCCGGCGGGCGTCGCGAAAGCAGCGCAAAATAAGGCGGTCACGCCCTTCTGGCAGGCCGGATTTGCTAGAATCGGGGCACCTACCGGAGAATTACCATGAAGCCGCTCCTTCCCGTCGCCGTTGCGCTGACGCTCGCCTTTAGCGGCGTCGCGATGGCCGCGCAGCCTGCCGCCGACGCCCAGGCTGCCGCCGAAGCCCACGCCGCCAACGAACGGGCCGGCTTGCCGGATCTGGAGGCCATCAACCGTCCAGCCGCTGAAGTCAGCTCGAAGGTGGAAATCAACCAGCCGCGCACGCCGAGCTTTTACGAACGCAGCGGCAACGGCACCGAAATCACCGAATACCGCGACAAGGGCAAGCCGGTCGAAATCGACGTGCATTCGAACTTCGGCACGCGCTACCAGATGAGCGCGCCGCTCGACACGTCGCCGCAGGTGCGTGACAACGGTCGCGCCAGCACGCGTCTGCCGTCGGTCAACCTGCATTACTGATCGTGGAGCGGCAGCGCGCGTG
>CALFSF010000345.1 GCA_937917025.1 uncultured Paraburkholderia sp. | reverse complement strand
GCGCGGCCCGCAACCGGCTTCTCGCTCGATCTGCGTGAAGTGGCGCGGATTTCGCCCGTCGAGGCGCGCAGCAGCGCGATCCTCGCGCCGTGGCAGCACGACGACGCGCTGCGGGCGAGCGTCGCCGCGCTGCGCGACGCCGGTGAAGTCGTGATCCAGGCGCTGCCGGGCCACGATCACGATCTCGATGAATTCGCGTGCGACCGTGTACTGGTCGAACGCAACGGCGCGTGGGTCGTGGAAACACGTTCCTGAGCACCGGGAAAGCCGGGCGCGGCGAGCCGCCGCGCCTTCTTCAAAATACCCGGAATAACGGCCATGCCGTTGAGCGGAAACGGAAAAAATCCGGAACCTTCCGCGAATATCGGTAGAATACGTTTTTAACCAGCTTACGAAACAACATGTCTGCCAGCGCAGTGAATGTGAACCCCGGGCGCAACGTCGTCGTCGTGGGAACCCAGTGGGGTGATGAGGGCAAGGGCAAGATCGTCGACTGGCTGACGGACCACGCCCAGGGCGTCGTTCGCTTCCAGGGCGGTCACAATGCGGGCCACACGCTCATCATCGGCGGCAAGAAAACCATCTTGCGTCTGATTCCGTCGGGCATCATGCATCCCGGCGTCGCATGCTACATCGGTAATGGCGT
Source organism: uncultured Paraburkholderia sp. (assembly GCA_937917025.1). Taxonomy (GTDB): domain Bacteria; phylum Pseudomonadota; class Gammaproteobacteria; order Burkholderiales; family Burkholderiaceae; genus Paraburkholderia. The sequence goes on along the minus strand of CALFSF010000345.1, from coordinate 11,249 downwards.
CGTGTTGTCGCCGGAAGCGCTGTTCAAGGAAATCGGCGAACTCGAAGCCGCGGGCGTGGATGTTCAAAAGCGTCTGTTCATTTCCGAAGCCACCACGCTGATCCTCCCGTATCACATCGCCATCGACCAGGCGCGCGAAGCACATCGCGGCGCGGGCAAGATCGGCACGACGGGGCGCGGTATCGGCCCGGCCTACGAAGACAAGGTCGCACGCCGTGGCCTGCGCGTGCAGGACCTGTTCGAGCCGGAAGCGTTCGCAGAACGCCTGCGCGAAAACCTCGACTTCCACAACTTCGTGCTGACGCAGTACCTCGGCGCGCCGGCGGTCGATTTCCAGCAGACGCTCGACATGATGCTGGGCTATGCAGACCGTCTGAAGCCGATGGTCACCGACGTATCGCGGCGTCTCTACGACGAAAATCACGCGGGCCACAACCTGCTGTTCGAAGGCGCGCAAGGCACGCTGCTCGATATCGATCACGGCACCTATCCGTTCGTCACGTCGAGCAACTGCGTGGCCGGTGCGGCCACATCGGGCGCGGGCGTTGGTCCGCAAAAGCTGAACTACATCCTCGGCATCACGAAGGCGTATTGCACGCGCGTCGGTTCGGGCCCGTTCCCGAGCGAACTGTACGACGCGGATAACGCGAACCGTCAGGAGCAGATCGGCCTCACGCTCGCCACGGTCGGCAAGGAATTCGGCTCGGTCACGGGTCGTCCGCGCCGCACGGGCTGGCTCGATGCCGCCGCGCTGCGTCGCTCGATCCAGATCAACGGCGTGTCGGGCCTGTGCATCACGAAGCTCGACGTGCTCGACGGTGTCGACGAAGTCAAGCTGTGCGTCGGCTACAAGCTCGACGGCAAGGACGCTGACATCCTGCCGCGCGGTGCGTCGGAAGTCGCGCGTTGCGAGCCGGTGTACGAAACGTTTGACGGCTGGAAGGAAAGCACCATCGGCATCACCGACTGGAACAGGCTGCCCGCAAAGGCGCGCGCGTACCTCACGCGGGTGCAGGAAGTGGCCGGCGTGCCGATCGACATGGTCTCCACGGGTCCGGACCGCGACGAAACCATTCTCCTTCGTCATCCGTTCAAGGCTTAAGTCATGACGCAGGGTGTGCCCATGATTGCGATGAAAGATCCGCGCAACGACGAAAAGAATCTTTGGGTTGGCTGGGACGAGTACCACCGTCTGATCGAGTTGCTGGCGCTCGCGGTGCATGAGTCCGGCTGGAAGTTCGACAAGATCCTGTGCCTTGCGCGCGGCGGCCTGCGCGTCGGCGACCAGCTGTCGCGTATTTACGATCTGCCGCTGGCGATTCTCGCCACGAGTTCGTACCGCGAGGCGGCCGGCACCGAGCAGGGCGAACTCGACATCGCGCAGTACATCACGATGACGCGCGGCGAACTGTCGGGCAACGTGCTGCTGGTCGACGATCTGGTCGATTCCGGCGTGACGCTCGCGCGCGTGCAGCAGCATCTGAAGGAGCGTTATCCGGCCATCACGGCGGTGCGTTCGGCCGTGCTGTGGTACAAGGGCTGCTCGAAAGTGACGCGCGATTATCACGTGCAGCCACTACCCCCGCCACCGTGGCTACCTCAGCCGTTCGAGGAATGGGACACGGTTCGTCCGCACAACCTCGGCGCGTGGATCAAGCGTGGCACCGCGCAGGACACAACGTCGAAAGTATGATGACAGTGCAAGCGATCACTACATGGTGCGTCGCACAGGAACGGAGCCCGCGAAGGCTCCGTTTTTTTTGACGCGTCCGCTGCACGACTGGCTGCGCAATCGGGGCGGGCGCACCGTCTCGCCGGCCGTTCGGCGGACGCGCCGGGAAGTGTTTCAGCGAGGACAGACGCACCTTTAGGGCGATGCTACACTGCGCGGACGGTCCTCGTGGTGTATCCGCAACATGCCGGCCGGTCGGTTACGACGGCCAGTTTAGAATAGCGCTCGCTTTTCCGATCAGGAACGGATTTTCCGCGTTTATGACAAATACCAACCACGGGCGCAGGCAGCCGCTGCCTTCTCTCGCTATCGCTGCGATCGGTGTGGTCTTCGGCGACATCGGCACGAGCCCGTTGTATTCGCTCAAGGAAGCGTTCTCCCCGTCGCACGGGATTCCGCTCACCGACGCATCCATTCTTGGCGTGATCTCACTGCTGTTCTGGGCGATCGTGATCGTCGTCGGCGTCAAATACGTGCTGTTCGTGATGCGCGCCGACAATAACGGCGAGGGCGGCGTGCTGGCCCTGATGGCGCTCTCGTTAAGATCGTTCGATCACTCGAGCAAGGCGGCCGGGATGCTGATGATGCTCGGCATCTTCGGCGCGTGCATGTTCTACGGCGACGCGGTGATCACACCGGCCATCTCGGTGATGTCGGCGGTCGAAGGGTTGCAGATCGCGGCGCCGAAGCTGTCGCATCTCGTGATGCCGCTCACCATCGTCATTCTCATCCTGCTGTTCTGGATCCAGCGGCACGGAACCGCGCTCGTCGGGCGCCTGTTCGGCCCGATCATGGTGCTGTGGTTCCTGACGATCGCGGTGCTCGGCCTGACGCACATCGTGCAGTCGCCGGGCGTCATTGCCGCGCTCAATCCGTACTACGCGTTTTCGTTCATGTCGACCCACGTGCTGCAGGCGTATGTCGTGCTCGGCTCGGTCGTGCTGGTGCTGACCGGCGCCGAAGCGCTCTACGCCGACATGGGCCACTTCGGCGCGCAGCCGATCCGGGTGGCCTGGTATGCGCTCGTGATGCCTTCGCTCGTGCTGAACTATTTCGGGCAGGGCGCGCTCTTGATGCACGATCCGAAAGCGATCGAGAATCCGTTCTATCTGCTCGCACCCGACTGGGCGCTCCTGCCGCTCGTGATCCTGTCGACGGTCGCGACGGTGATCGCCTCGCAGGCGGTGATTTCGGGCGCCTATTCGCTGACGAGCCAGGCGATCCAGCTCGGCTACGTGCCGCGCATGAAGATCCTGCATACGTCGGAACTGGCGATCGGGCAGATCTACGTGCCGGTCGTGAACTGGATGCTGCTTTTCATCATCCTGTGCATCGTGATCAGCTTCAAGAGTTCGGACAACCTCGCGGCGGCATACGGTATTGCCGTGACCGCGACGATGGTCATCACGACCGTGCTCGCGTGCGTCGTGATGGTGAAGGTGTGGAACTGGAACAAGCTGCTGGTGGCGCTCATCATCGCGGCGTTCATGACGATCGATCTCGGCTTCTTCGGCGCGAATCTGCTGAAGGTCGAGGAGGGCGGCTGGCTGCCGCTCGGCATCGGCGCGCTGCTGTTCTTCCTGTTGATGACGTGGTTCAAGGGCCGCATGATCGTCAAGGAACGCACGGCCGCCGACGGTATTCCGCTGATGCCGTTCCTGCAGGGCCTGCTCGCGCATCCGCCGCATCGCGTGTCGGGCACCGCGATCTATCTGACGGGCAGCGACACGCTCGTGCCGGTGAGCCTGCTGCACAACCTGAAGCACAACAAGGTGCTGCACGAACGCACGATTTTTCTGACGTTCGTCACGCGTGACATTCCGTATGTCAACGACGAAGAGCGCGTGACGGTGAAGGATATCGAAGGCGGACTGTATCTCGTGAAGGCCGCCTACGGCTTCAACGAAACGCCGGACGTGAAGGCCGTGCTGCTCGACGTCGGCCGCACGCACGACATGACGTTTGAAATGATGGACACGTCGTTCTTCCTCGCCCGTGAAACGGTCGTGCCGACGCAGTTGCCTGGCATGTCGGTGTGGCGCGAGCGCGTGTTCGCATGGATGCATCAGAATGCCGCCAAGCCGACCGACTTCTTCAGCATTCCGGCGAATCGCGTCGTCGAACTGGGGACGAAGATCGAGATCTGAACGTCGCGCGATGAACAAAAAAGCCCACGCAATGTGGGCTTTTTTGCGTCTGACGCGGGTGCGACCGAAGTGACGCGGGCAAGCGTGCGGCCCATGTCAGCGCCGCACGGCTTGCCCGTGAGGCTTTAACGCTTCAGCCTGGCGAACGCCGCCGCCATCGCGCCCGCGGGTTCCGCGTCGCGCGAGCGTTGCTGCTGCCCGCGCCCGCCGCCTGCGCCACCGCCGCCCGGCCGGCCCGTGCCGCGATCCTGCTGGCCGCCGCTTCGCGGTGCGGAGCTGGCCGCGAAGTCGTCGTCGAGACGCATCGTGAGCGAGATGCGCTGGCGCTTCACGTCGACTTCCTGCACCTTCACCTTCACGACCTGGCCGGCCTTGACGACTTCGTGCGGGTCCTTGATGAACTTCGTCGACATCGCCGATACGTGGACGAGCCCGTCCTGATGCACGCCGATATCGATGAACGCGCCGAACGCCGCGACGTTCGTCACGACGCCTTCGAGCACCATGCCCGGCACGAGATCGGAGACCTTCTCGACGCCCTCGCGGAACGTCGCCGTCTTGAACTCCGGGCGCGGATCGCGGCCCGGTTTTTCGAGCTCGGAGAGAATGTCGCGCACGGTCGGCAGACCGAAACGTTCGTCGACGAATTCCGTCGGCGACAGCCCCGAGAGCGCTTCGCGGTTGCCGAGCACTTCACCGACGTGCTTGCTGATCTTCGCGAGCATGCGTTCGACGAGCGGATACGCTTCCGGGTGAACGGAAGAGCGGTCGAGCGGATTCTCGCCGCCGTTGATGCGCAGGAAGCCGGCGGCCTGTTCGAACGTCTTGTCGCCAAGACGCGGCACCTTGCGCAGATGTTCGCGCGACGGGAACGGACCGTTCGCATCGCGATAGTCGACGATGTTGCGCGCGAGCGTCGCGTTCAGGCCCGACACGCGCGCGAGCAGCGCAACCGATGCCGTGTTCGCATCGACGCCGACCGCGTTCACGCAATCCTCGACCACGGCATCGAGCGAACGCGCGAGTTCGCGCTGGTTCACGTCGTGCTGATACTGGCCGACGCCGATCGCCTTTGGCTCGATCTTCACGAGTTCGGCGAGCGGGTCCTGCAGACGTCGCGCGATCGATACCGCGCCGCGCAGCGACACGTCCATGGCGGGGAATTCCTTCGCCGCGAGTTCGGACGCCGAATACACGGATGCGCCGGCTTCGGACACGACGATCTTCTGCAGCTTGAACTCAGGATGACGCGAGATCAGTTCGCTCGCGAGCTTGTCCGTTTCACGCGACGCCGTGCCGTTGCCGATGCTGATCAGCTCGGCCTGCGTTTCCTTGCAGATGCGCGCGAGTTTCGCGAGCGAGCCGTCCCAGTCGCGGCGCGGCTCGTGCGGATAGATCGTGTCGGTGGCGAGCACCTTGCCGGTACGGTCGACCACGGCGACCTTCACGCCGGTGCGCAGACCCGGATCGAGGCCGATCACCGCCTTCGGTCCCGCCGGCGCGGCCAGCAGCAGATCCTTCAGGTTGCGTGCGAATACGCGAATCGCTTCGTGCTCGGCTTCGTCGCGCAGGTTCGTCAGCAGCTCGTTTTCGATGTGCGGCTGCACCTTCACGCGCCAGCACCAGCGGCACACGTCGGAGAGCCACTTGTCGGCGGCGCGGTTCTGGTTCGCGATGCCGAAATGGCGCGCGATCATCGCTTCGCCCGGATGCGGTACCTGGGCGTCGAGTTCCTCGCCCAGACCGAGCTTGATCATCAGCACGCCCGCGTTGCGGCCGCGGAAGAGCGCGAGCGCGCGATGCGACGGCACCGTGCGGATCGTTTCAGAATAATCGTAGTAGTCGCGGAATTTTTCTTCTTCCGCGTTCTCCTTGCCCTCGACGACCTTCGACGACACCACGCCCTGGTTGAACAGGTAGTCGCGCAGCTTGCCGAGCACCTCCGCGGTTTCGCCGAACTGCTCGGAGAGAATGTCGCGCGCGCCGTCGAGCGCCGCCTTCACGTCGGCCACGCCCTTTTCGGCGTCGACATAAGCGGCGGCCTCGGTTTGCGGATCGAGCGTGGGGTCGGCGAGGAGCGCGTCGGCGAGTGGCTGAAGGCCGGCTTCGCGGGCGATCTGCGCGCGCGTGCGGCGCTTCGGCTTGTAGGGCAGATACAGGTCTTCGAGAACCTGCTTGCTGTCGGCGGCTTCGAGGGCGGTGCGCAGCTCGTCGGTGAGCTTGCCCTGTTCGTCGATGCTGGCGATGATCGTCGCGCGCCGCTCCTCGAGCTCGCGCAGGTACAGGAGCCGTTCTTCGAGGTTACGCAGTTGCGTATCGTCGAGATTGCCAGTCACTTCCTTCCGGTAACGAGCGATAAACGGAACAGTCGATCCTTCATCGAGCAGTTGCACCGCGGCCGCGACCTGGCGCGGCTGGACGGCGAGTTCGGTGGCGATGCGCTGTACGATCTTGAGTGCTACGGTTTCCGTCATAAGGTATGCGTGTTCCTGCGGGTTTCGATCAGGGCCGCCTGAGATGCCGCGTCGGGCGAACCCGCGGCGACCGGTTGCTGACGCGGGGCATTTTGCCATAAATGCCGGAGCGCTCAGGCGCGGGATGTTAGAATTTCGGGCATGTTCCGTTGCCCATCTACGACGTTGCCGACCTCCCGTTTCCCGTTCGCTGTGCTTCGTGACCCGCGCGTCTGCGCGTCGGTCGGCCCGTTTTCCGGTTTGTCCGTGAAGGCGCGTCCGGGTTCAAATCGGCGCTCAATGCTGGCCGCGCGGTTAACTGCACTGTCGGGGGCGCTCGGCGCGTGCGTCGCTGCGCTATCGCTGGCTTTCGCCGTGCCGGCGCATGCACAGAACGCGCCCGCATCGCCGGCTGCGGCGGAGGCCGCGTCCGCTGCCGCGGGCACGCAGGACGCATCGCCGGACGCCACGGGCAACGATTTCGATGCGCGCCAGAAAGTGCTCAACACGCGCACCGAAGAGAACAACTACACGTATGCAGTCGCTCAGCACAACTGCTATAGCAACTTCTTCGTGAATCACTGTCTTGGCAAGGCGCGCGACGCGATGCGCGAAGTCGCGGCGGACATCCGCAAGCAGCAGCTCGCACTGGACGACGAACAGCGCGTCGAGCGTGCGCGCAAGCGCGATGAAGAGGCCGCGATCAAGCGCGCCCGCGACGAAGCGGAAGCGCCGCAGCGCGCCGCCGACGACGCCCGTAACGCCCAGGCGTTCGAGGACAAGCAGCGCCAGCACGCACTGGATCAGGCGCAGCGCGACGCCGAAGCGCCACAACGTGCGGCGAACGAGAAGGCGTTCCAGGCGAAGCAGCAACAGCACGCGATCGACCAGGCGCAGCGCGGTATCAGCGCGTCGGATGCGGCGGCGAACCAGAAGGCTTACGATACGAAGCAGTCCGACTATCAGCGCAAGCTCGACGAGGCGCGTCAGCAGGGCGCGCAGAAGGCGCAGCAGCGCGTCGAGAACGCGCAGCACTACAATCAGAAGCAGATCGACGCCGCGCAGCACAAGGCCGATGTCGAGGCGCGCCAGAAGCAGGCCGCGGAAAAAGCGCAGCAAAAGGCCCAGCAGCAACAGCAGGACGAGTTAAAGCAGCAGCAGTTGCAACAACAACAGCAGCAACAGAATCAGTAACGCGTTTTTGGCCGGACAGCAACCTCAGGCGGGAATGGCTGCACGAGGCAGCCCTCGCCACTTCGGAGGAGAAGGCGAGCATGCGCGATCATCAGCACGTCATCAACGCGAATACCCTTCGCGACCGCATTCTGCAACTGGAATCGGAACACAGTGGTCTTGATCGCCTGATCGACCAGGTGTCAGACGACCCCGGCATCGACGACCTCGAGATAAAGCGCCTGAAAAAGCGCAAGCTCAAGGTCAAGGACACCATCATCTTGCTGCAGTTGCAGCTCGAACCGGACGCGCGCGCCTGAGTGCGCGACCTGGCAGGCGCCGGGTCGCCCCGCGCGCACCGGATTTTGCAGGAATCGCTTGCCTTGAATTCACCGTCTGTTTCGTCTCCCCGTCAGCCGTCAGGCGACGATGCCGCCGCGCCGCGCGACAAGCGCGACGCAGCGGGTGCGCTCGCGGCCACGCTGAACCCGAAGCGCGTCACCCAGCTCGACGACATCTTCGCCGCCGACGGGTTGCTCGCGCGGCAGATCGACGGCTATCGTTCGCGTACTTCGCAGATCGAAATGGCGCGCGCCGTCGCGGCGGTGATGGAAGCGTCAGGCAACGCGCTCCCCGAGCCGGCGATGTTCGAGGCGCAAGAGCGTCCCGCGCGGCGTCTGCAGGGCGCGGCGCCGACAGGCGGTACGACCGGCACGGCGGCGTCCGCGGACGCGGCGCAGTCGCACGATGCCGCGAACGCGTCCGGGGGCGGTGAGAACACGTTGATCGTCGAGGCGGGCACGGGCACCGGCAAGACCTATGCGTACCTCGTGCCGGCGATGCTGTGGGGTGGCAAGGTCATCGTCTCGACTGGCACGAAGCATTTGCAGGACCAGCTGTTCCAGCGCGACATTCCGACCGTGCGCGATGCGCTTGCGGTGCCGGTGTCGGTCGCGATGCTGAAGGGTCGCGTGAATTACCTCTGCCACTACTACCTGCAGCGAACCGCCGACAGCGGCCGTCTGCCGTCGCGTCAGGAAACGTCGTATCTGCAGGACATCATCCGGTTCGCGAAGATCACGCGCACCGGCGACAAGGCCGAACTCGCGAGCGTGCCGGAAACGGCGCAGGTGTGGTCGATGGTGACCTCGACGCGCGAAAACTGTCTCGGCCAGGAGTGTCCGCACTACAAGGACTGTTTCGTGATGCAGGCGCGTCGCGAGGCGCAGCAGGCCGATATCGTCGTCGTGAACCATCACCTCTTTTTCGCCGACATCATGTTGCGCGATACCGGCATGGCCGAACTGCTGCCGACAGCAAACACGGTCATCTTCGACGAAGCGCACCAGTTGCCCGAAACCGCGACGCTGTTCTTCGGCGAGACGCTGTCGACCGCGCAGTTCCTCGAGCTCGCCCGCGACTCGGTCGCGGAAGGCCTCGGCCATGCGCGCGACGCCGTCGAATGGGTGAAGCTCGGCGGCGCGCTCGAACGCGCGGCGCGCGACGTGCGTCTCGCGTTCAGGGAAGACTCGGTGCGCATGTCGATCGGCCAGTTGCCCGGCGACCATCCGCTCTTTGCCGCGCTCGAAACGCTGGAGACCGAACTCGACGTGCTCGCGGGCGCGCTTGCGGGTCATGCGGAACGGGCCGAATCGATCGGTGCCTGTCTGCGTCGGGCGCGCGAACTGCAAGGCACGCTCGCCGGCTGGACGACACCGCCGGCCGACACCGCGCGCGAGGCGGCCAGCGACGACACGTCGAAAGACGCAACCGATCCGAACGAGAAAGTGCGCTGGGTCGAAGTGTTCTCGCACACGGTTCAACTGCACGAAACGCCGTTGTCGGTCGCGCCGATTTTCGCGAAGCAGCGCGCCGGCGTGCCGCGCGCGTGGATCTTCACGTCGGCGACGTTGTCGGTGCGCGGCGACTTCACGCACTACGCCGCGCAGATGGGGTTGAACGCGCGCCGTTCGATGACGCTGCCGAGCCCGTTCGACTACGCGACGCAAGGTCTGCTGTACGTGCCGCGCAATCTCCCGCAGCCTTCTTCCCCGGCTTTCACCGATGCGGTTTTCGACGCGGCGTTGCCGGCCATCGAGGCATCGGGCGGGGGCGTGTTCATGCTCTGCACGACGTTGCGTGCGGTCGATCGCATCGCGACGAAGCTGCGTGACACGATCGAATCGCGTGGCTGGAATTATCCGTTGCTCGTGCAGGGCGACGCGAGCCGCACTGAATTGCTGGAGCGCTTTCGCGCGTATGGCAATGCGATTCTCGTAGGCAGCCAGAGCTTCTGGGAAGGCGTGGACGTGCGAGGCGATGCGCTGTCGCTCGTGGTGATCGACAAGCTGCCGTTCGCGCCGCCGGATGACCCTGTGCTGTCGGCGCGACTCGACGCACTGACGAAGAAAGGCTTGAGCCCGTTTGCGGTCCATCAGTTGCCGCAGGCGGTCATCACGCTGAAGCAGGGGGCTGGGCGTCTGATCCGCGCGGAAACGGATCGCGGCGTGCTGATGATCTGCGACACGCGCCTCGTCGACAAGCCGTACGGCCGGCGTATCTGGCAAAGCCTGCCGCCGTTCAGGCGCACACGGGAAATCGAAGTCGTGCGTGAGTTTTTCCCGGAAGCGGTCTCGCCTTCCAGTTGATGCCCAATGCATGAGAGAAAGCGCGCGTCAGTGCAACGCGCGCTTGTGCTTCTCGACGTGTACATAACGTCGGAGCGCAAAAGCGGATCCTCAAAGCAAAACGCCACGGATGTGAATCCGTGGCGTTTTGCTTTACCGCGCGGGGTGTCGGGTAGACCTCCCGACGCGGTATCTGCCCAGGGGCGAGCCCTTTGCTACAGCTTACTGGCTTGCGCCCGAAGCCGGAGCAGCAGCCGAAGCCGAAGCGTCCGAAGCAGCAGCGCCTGCATCCGATGCAGCCGTCGAAGCCGAAGCAGCAGCGTCGCTCGCAGCAGCAGCAGCGTCCGAAGCAGCAGCCGACGAGTCCGAAGCAGCAGCAGCCGGAGCCGATGCAGCAGCAGCGTCGCTAGCCGGGGCAGCTGCCTGATCGCTGCTCTTGTTGCACGCAGCCAGTGCCATAGCTGCCAGCAGGGATGCTACGAGGAGGGATTTCTTCATGATCACGTCCTTTTATGGTTAAAGGTAAGCAACAGCGCAAAATATTACCGGTAATGTGCTCCAACACCAACCTGGGCCGCTGGTGGAGACGCACTTCCTGAGCGTGAATCTTCCCTACGGCTTGGGCGGAAATTATATGCACTTTCGTATCGACCGTCGATAAATCCGGGGTCAATACGTTGTCTTTCTCATACAAATTTTATCGGTACGGTATTACACATAGACGGACCTAGGCAAGCTCGCCTATCTGTATCCAGCCCGCACAATACCACTCGTGTAGCAGTGCTGTCACCGAGGAATCGTCAGAGAGTGTTACAAAGCGTTTCGCACTCATGAAACGGCTATCGGCGAGTTCAATCAGCCACTTTTTTACACCTGCAAGTCTGTTTTCTTCTCCATTCAGGAAGTAAAAGCGGGCGTCATACAACAGGATCGACTTGCGATCGAGCCGGACGCCATTTTTCGATGCGCGCTCGATAAAACGCGTCTCTGTCAATGGCCGTACGGGTGGATCGAATACGACGCTCGGTTTCGGCTCACTCAGATAAGTGCCCAGAAACGTCGAGACGGCACGCGCATCCCAGGACACCTTCGCAAGTATCGAGCCAACCCGTTCGAC
>CALFSF010000344.1 GCA_937917025.1 uncultured Paraburkholderia sp. | reverse complement strand
AGAAGCAGCAGGTCGGAGCGGCACATCATTGCCGGCGCCAGCTGCAGCCGCATGCGCCAGCCGCCCGAGAAGCTGCCGACCGGCTCGCGCGTCTGTTCGAGCGTGAAGCCGAGGCCGAGCAGCAGCGCCTCCGCGCGGGCGGGCGCGGTGTAACCGTCGGCGTCGGCGAACGCCGCGTGCGCTTCGCCTTCGGCGGCGCCGTCATGGGCGGCCGATGCCGCCGCGATGCGCGCTTCGATTGCCCGCAGCGCCGCGTCGCCGTCGAGCGTCCACGCGAGGGCGGTTTTGTCTGCTGCGGGCGTTTCCTGGGCAACGTGGGCGATCTGCCACGAGGGCGGCATCGCGAAATCGCCGCCGTCCGCATGCAGTTCGCCGCGCAGCACGGCAAAGAGCGTGGATTTGCCCGCGCCGTTCGCACCCACGAGCCCGGCTTTCTCGCCGGGATTGAGCGTGAACGAGGTTTGTTCGAAAAGCGGCTTGGTGCCGCGCGCGAGGGTGAACTGGTTGAAGCGAATCACAGGATGGCCGGCGGGGAAAAACCGCTATTCTAGACTGCGCGCGAAAATGGCGGCATCGGCCGTCCGGCCAGATGTCGCGCGAGGCCGTTTAGCTTAGACTGAATGTTTTCCGGGGAAAGTACATGACTTCGATCTACACGTTTTCCGCGCGCACGCTGGGCGGCGACACAATCGGGCTGGATCGCTATCAGGGCAAGGTGCTGCTGATCGTCAATACGGCCAGCCAGTGCGGGTTCACGCCGCAATACGCCGGGCTGCAGAAACTGCAGGACGACTACGCGTCGCGCGGGTTCGAGGTGCTCGGCTTTCCGTGCAACCAGTTCGGCAAGCAGGAGCCGGGCGATGCCGCGCAGATCGGCAGCTTCTGCGAAAAGAACTATGGCGTGGCGTTCCAGATGTTCGACAAGATCGACGTGAACGGTGCGGATGCGCATCCGCTCTACAAATATCTGACCGGCGAAGCGCCGGGCCTCCTCGGGCTCGAAGCCATCAAGTGGAATTTCACCAAATTCCTGATCGGTCGCGACGGTACGGTGCTGAAACGCTACGCGCCGCTGACGAAGCCCGAATCGATCACCGACGATATCGAGAAGGCGCTTTAGTTTCGCTGATGGCTTTGCTGCCGCGTGAGATGCCGGGCGTCGAGGGGCAAAGCATTGAACCCGGAGCACGCGCCAGCCGGAACCCGCGAAAGCTACAGAACCGGCGAGAAAAGCCTCGCGACGTGCATCGCGACCCGTCGCCATGCCGGCGCCTTCCAGAATTCGTCCCGATTGATCTCGAATGCGTCCTCGAAGTCGCGCATCAGCATCGCTTCGACTTCGGCGGCGAAGCCACGGTCGACGGTCAGCACCATGATCTCGAAGTTCAACCTGAACGAGCGGTTATCCAGGTTCGCGCTGCCCACCGCCGCCGCGACGCTGTCGATCAGCACGACCTTCTGGTGCAGAAACCCCGGACGGTAGCGGAAGATGCGCACGCCGGCCCGCACGGCGTCGTAGGCGTACAGCTTCGACGCCTCGAACACCACGATGTGGTCGCGCCGGCACGGAATCAGGATCCGCACGTCCACGCCGCGCATGACCGCAAGCCGCAACGCGGCGAATACGGCTTCGTCTGGAATCAGATATGGCGTCGTGATCCAGATGCGCTCGTGCGCGGCGTTGATCGCTTCCACGAAAAAGAGCGAACAGGTTTCCTGTCCGTCGGCAGGCCCGCTTGGGATGACGATGCAATGCATGCCGTCATTGGCGGGGGCGGCGGTTTCGGCGGCGGGGGCGGGTGTGTCGAATTCGGGAAGCCGCTGCGTCGCCCAGTACCAGTCTTCGACGAACACGAACTGGATGCTCGCGACCGCGGGCCCGCGCACTTCGATATGCGTGTCGCGCCAGGGCGACAGCGGCGGATGGCTGCCGAGATACTCCACGCCCACGTTGTGGCCGCCGACAAACGCACACTCTCCGTCGACCACGACGATCTTCCGGTGATTGCGGAAATTGAGCTGGAAGCGGTTGACGAACCGCCGGTTCGTGGCGAACGGATGCACCTCGACGCCACCGGCGCGCAGCGCCGACGTATACCGGTGCGGCAGATCGAAACTGCCGATGCTGTCGTAGAGAAAGTAGATGCGCACGCCTTGCGCCGCTTTCGCGAGCAGGGCGTCCTTCAGCATTTCACCCAGCGCGTCCGCGCGCACGATGAAGAACTGGACGATCACATATTTTTGCGCCGCCTCGATGGCGTCGAAAATCGCGGCGAACGTCGCTTCGCCGTTGACGAGCGTGCGCACCTGGTTGCCGGGCAGGAATGGCATGCCGCCAAGCCGGGTCAACGAACGGATGACGCGCTGGCCGAGTTCGTCGGTTGGGCGCCCACCGGACGAATCCAGCGCGTCCCATTCCTGCGGGTGCGCGAGCGTGCGAAGCGATTCGTTTTCCAGCCGGCGCGCATCCGCGTAGCCGCGAAACTTGCTGCGCCCGAGAAACAGGTACGGCACGAGCGTGAAATACGGCATGGCCACGAGCGACACGGCCCAGGCGATCGCGCCTTGCGAGGTACGGGTATAGAGAATGGCGTGGCAGGCGGCGATCACGCCCAGCAGGTGAGCGAGCGCGATCAGACTGCCGATATGAAGCAGGTCGAATTGCATAAGCGTCCGGACTATCCCCGGTGGCGCCCCGGAAGGGACGTCGAGGGCAATTGCGCCATCTTAC
>CALFSF010000343.1 GCA_937917025.1 uncultured Paraburkholderia sp. | reverse complement strand
AGCCGAAGCGGGTGGTTTCTTTGAAACCAGACTCGTTTGTGAAGCCATCCTTTCGCAGAAGTCGTCCATGGCGAACTGGCTGTCGGATCTCGTCCGTCAGTAGTGGTTTTGTACCGGTGCGCCGCCTGTCTCCATCGCTGGAATCCATGATTCAAGCGATGGTGCGCACCCGATATCCAGCGTATCCCTGCGCGCGGCTTTAGCGTTTGCACCCGTGTCTCTTTGTCCCGTCTTTCTCCTGTCCTTCAGTCGATAGCGCTCGCCGCCGTCCTTCCAGCAGAATTATTCGACGAATCCTATAACCCGTACGGGATAATTTGATTCTCGTTATATACGGCCGGATATAACATGTGCTCCTGTTGGACGGCCACGTGTCATAAGGAGGCAGCAAAATGATTTATCTGCGAGTCGGCGATATCGTCACGCACAATGCCCGGCACTCGCCCGATGCTGCCGCGTTGATCGAAGGCGATCGCATCATTAGCTGGCGCGAACTCGATCTCGATACCAATCGCCTTGCCAACGGACTGGCCTCACTGGGACTGAAAAAAGGCACGCGCGTTGCCACGGTGATCCGCAACGGCACGGCCGCGGTCGAGATGATCTTCGCGCTGGCGAAGGGCGGCGTGCTGGCCGTACCGATCAATTACGGGTTGACGCCGGCCGAAGTCGCGGTGCTGCTCGACGATTCGCAACCGAACGCAATCATTGTGGATGCGGAGTTCCTTCCCGTATTGGACGACGTGCTCGACCGTCCCGGCACGACGATCGTCGTGCGCGGCGATGCCGCGCTGCGCACGGGCTGGATCGATCAGCGCACGCTGGGGCAGGGCGCCGCCGATACGGCGCCGGACGCGGGCGTCGAGCCGGACGATATCCGCACGATTCGCTACACGAGTGGAACCACAGCCGCACCGAAGGGATGTCTGGGTACGCATCGCCAGATCCTGTCGAGCATCGACAACTTCCTGAAGCAGGTACCGGTTCCGCAAAGTGGCCCGTTTCTGCAGATGCTTCCGTTATTTTCGGGCGCGGGTATCTGGATGTCGATCGCGGCCGCGTATCACGGCGTCGCCAACGTATTGATGCCGGTCTTCAACCCGCAGATCGCGTTGAATGCGATCGCCACGCATGGCGTCGTGCATACCTGCGGCGTGCCGACGATGGTGAGCCGCCTGACGGAAGAACTGGAAGAAGGCCGTTACGCGATCGGGTCGTTGCGGCTCTTCGGCTACACGGGCGCGAAGATGCCGCCCGTCACGATCCGTCGCGCGCTTCAGTCGTTCGACTGCGGTTTCTATCAGGGCTTCGGCGGCGGCGAGATGGGCGGCCTCGTTTCCTATCTGATGCCCGACGACCATCGCGCCGCGCTGCAGGACGGCACGGACCGGCTCGCGTCGGTTGGCCGGCCAGCGGGCTACGTGGAAATCCGCATCCGCGACCTGAAGGACGGCACGCCGCTGCCCGCGAACGAACCGGGCGAGATCACCGTGCGTTCCGCCAGCAATTTCTCGGGATATCTGAACCGTCCGGAGGATACGGCCCGAACACTGCGCGGCGAATGGGTGTTTACCGGCGACGTCGGCTATATCGACGACGACGGCTATCTGTACGCGGTCGACCGTGCAAAGGACATGATCGTCACCGGCGGCATGAACGTGTCGTCGGCCGAAGTCGAAGCGGCGCTCTCCGAGCATCCCGCCGTCAAGTCGGTTGCCGTAATCGGCTTGCCGAGCGAGGAGTGGGGTGAGGCGGTAACAGCCGTCGTCGTGCTGCGGGAAGACGGCAACGCGACGCCGGCGCAACTGATGCAGTTCGCCCGCCAGCGTCTTGCAGGCTACAAGTCGCCGAAGGCAGTGCATTTCGTCAGCGAGTTTCCGCTGAACAGCGTCGGCAAGGTGCTCAAGCGCGAGCTTCGCGACCAGTTCGCGATCGCGGCGCAGCGTTGAATTGATCGTTTTTGATACCTGGAAGGAGATGTTATGGAATGGAAACTAAGCCGCTCGGCAGGCCCCCGCGGTTATCTGGTCGAAAAGGAAGAGTTCGAGACGATCACCATCACGATGCCGGTCGAAGGTATCGCGAAGCTGACGCTCAATCGCCCGGACAAGCTGAACGCCTTCAATTCGGCGATGATCGGCGAGATTCGCGCGGCGATGTGGCGGCTCAGCTATGACGACAGCGTCCGCGTGATCGTGCTCACCGGTTCGGGCCGCGGCTTTAGCGCCGGCCGCGACGTGAAGGAGCTGCAAGGCGAGCGCGGCATGCCGCTGCCGCATTATCGTGCGTACGTACGCGCCAATCACGACATGCTGGACGACCTCGAATCGATCGAGAAACCGGTCATCGCGGCGATCAACGGCGTGTGCGCGGGCGGCGGCATCGAGCTGGCGGCGTCGTGCGATTTCCGCTTCGCGTCGAAGCAGGCCACCTTCCTGCTGCCGGAAATCTTCATCGGCGTGATCCCGGCGTCGGGCGCGTGCTCGCGCATGATCCAGATGATCGGCATCGAGAACGTGAAGGACCTGGTCATGACGGGCCGTACCGTCGACGCGGACGAAATCCGCAGCATGGGCTTCGTGCGCCGCGTGGTCGAACACGACCAGCTGGAGGCCGAAGCGTTCGCGTTTGCGAAGCTGCTGATGAAGGGCGCGCCGCAGGCAGTCGGCATCGGCAAGCACGTCACCAACACATGCCAGAACGTCGATACCGAAACGGGCCGCGTATTCGAGCGTCTTGCGCAGTCGTCGCTGGTCGGCACGTCCGATTCGACCGAAGGCGTGCGCTCGTTCCTCGAAAAGCGCCCGCCGAAGTTCACCGGCCGCTAGGCATCGCCGCGAGTTTTCCGCTTGCAGCAGCGCGTCCCGGCGGCGCGCTGCGACCGTTTTCTTCCACCTGGGAACAAGGCATGAAGCTTTCCGGCATTCGCGTACTGGATTTCTCCCGCTTCATGGCCGGACCGCTGGTTTCGGCCATCATGGCCGATCATGGCGCCGACGTCGTCAAGATCGAACCGCCCGAGGGCGATCCGACGCGAGGCGGCCGGCGAACCCGGCCGCACCAGCACGCCGGCGATTCGTTTTCCGTGCTCAACCGCGGCAAGCGCAGCGTCGTGCTCGACCTCAAGCAGCCAGTGGATCGCGCGTACGCGCTGCAGCTGATTCGCGACGCCGACGTGCTGATCGAGTCGTTCAGCCCGGGTGTCACCGCGCGTCTTGGCATCGATCCCGCCACGGCGCTGGAGCTGAACCCGCGCGTCGTCTATTGTTCGATCAGCGCGTTCGGGCAGAGCGGCCCGTTGCGCGATGCCGCGGGCCACGACCCGGCGGTGCAGGCGCTCGCCGGCATCCTGAGCCGGGGACGGGACGACGCACCGGCCATCGCGTCGGTCTCGACCGCGTCGTGGGGCAGCGCGTTGAGCGCGCTCGCCGGCGTGATGATGGCGCTCGTCGCCGCGCGCGCAACCGGTCGCGGCGATCATCTCGACCTGTCGATGCACGACGTCGCGCTGAGCGCGCGTCCGGGCGCGATTTTCGACGCGCTGGACAACGACGTCGCCTCGCCCGAATCGCCGCACGGCCACGCAATACTGGAGCCGTACAGGACAGCGGACGGCCAGTGGCTCTGCGTCGGCGCCGGTGAGCCGCGCTTTGCGCGCGCGCTGCTCGATGCGCTCGGTGGCCCGCATCTCGTCGACGTGGCGCTCGGCAAACCCGGTGCCGCGCAGGATCCGCTGCGCCGGTTTCTGTCGGATGCTTTTTCCCGCCGGCCGCTTGCCGCATGGCTGGAATGGATGGCCGCGCATTCGATCAGTTGCGCGCCGGTCCTCGACTATGCACAGGCGCTCAAACATCCGCACGTGAGTGCCCGTGGGATGGTGATGATCGACGCAGCCGGACTTCGTCATCTGAACACGCCGATCCGTTTCGCGCGTGAACCTGGCGAGCCGGATCTTCATGTGCCGCGACTGGGCGAACACACGCAGGCCGTGCTTGCCGGACTCGACAACACATGATGTGCGTCGCGACCGGCCGGCGCGTTGTCGAACAGTGCGCCGCGTCGAGGGGCGCCTGCCGCATTGATCGGCCACGCCGATGAATTGATCGAAAATCGCTGATTCCCCGCGCAACGCGGTTTCTCTACACTCGACGGCAAACCCGGACGCATGGCGTCCGGTATTCATTCCGCGCGCTCGCGCCTGTTGCTGTCGTTTGCGTTGTGTCGTTTCCCAACGATGTCGGCCGATGCGATGTGTACTTGCGTTGCACGCGTGGACCGCAACAACCTGCATGGGACCGGCGTAACGCGCATGGGGCTGGAGCAAGCGCTGAAGCGCCCACTCCAGCCGATACGCGTTACGCCGGTCGACAGCCGGAGACGATCATGGACAGCGTGAATCTCGAAGTCCTCAAGGCCAGCGTGCGCTGGCTCGGCGCGGGCCATCGCGCGTGGCTGGTGACGGTGGTGAAGACGTGGGGCTCGTCGCCACGTCCCGAGGGATCGATGCTCGTCGTTCGCGACGACGGCCTCGTGGCGGGCTCGGTATCGGGCGGTTGCATCGAGGACGATCTGATCGATCGCGTGCGCCGCCACGCCGTGAGACCGGATCGGCCGCAGGCGCTCAAATACGGCATCAGCGCGGACGACGCGCATCGCTTCGGCCTGCCGTGCGGCGGCACGATCGAACTGGTGCTCGAACCGCTGTCCGATGCGCGTGGCGTCGCCGCGCTATGCCGCCGCGTCGAAGCGGGTGAACTGGTCGCGCGCACACTCGACATGGCGACCGGTAAGGCGACGCTATCCGCCGCGCAGGCGACCGACGGCGTCGCGTTCGACGGCGCGCGGTTCGTGACGATACACGGTCCGCGTTACCGGATGCTGGTGATCGGCTCGGGGCAGCTGTCGCGCTATCTGGCGTCGATCGCGGTGGGGCTTGACTACCAGGTGACGGTGTGCGACCCGCGCGAGGAATATGCCGATACGTGGGACGTACCCGGCACGACGCTCGTTCGCACGATGCCCGACGACACGGTCATCGGCATGAAGCTCGACGAGCGCAGTGCGGTGATCGCGCTCACGCACGATCCGAAGCTCGACGATCTCGCGCTGATGGAGGCGTTGAAGACCCCTGCGTTCTACGTCGGCGCGCTCGGCTCGCGGCGCAACAACTCGGCGCGGCGCGAACGGCTGAAGGAGTTTGATTTGACCGAAGCCGAACTCGCGCGGTTGCACGGGCCGGTGGGGATCTACATCGGCAGCCGTACGCCGCCCGAAATCGCGATCTCGATCCTCTCCGAAGTGACCGCGGCGAAGAACGGCGTGGTGTTGCCGGCGGCGTCCCGGGTCGAAGGGGCGAAGGCGGTGCGTGAAATCGACGCGTCGGTCAACGCGCTGTGTGCCGCATGACGCGCTGGCCCGCGCGCATGTGCCGCGATTCAGGTGACTCAGTCCAGTTCGTCGTCGGAGATGGCGTCCACCGGTTCGTGCGCGGAGTCCGTGAGCATGTCGGT
>CALFSF010000342.1 GCA_937917025.1 uncultured Paraburkholderia sp. | reverse complement strand
TGGCGGCGTTCGGCGAGACGCCGGCCGGCTGACCGCTTCGCGGTTTTGCCACGTGCCGACGGCGCGTGTGGCGTCCGAAGCGCCCGAAGTGGCTGCCGGTTGCGCTTCGTCTACAATCTCGCCTTTCCCCACATGTCCGTCAGGAAGCCGCAGGTGTCTCGAACGTCCCATCATCGCTCGCGCAGAAACAGGTCAGGGCCCGCATTCCCCAGAACGGCCGCTGGCGACGCGCCCGTTATTGCCCCCATTCTCGAAATCGAATCGCTCGACATGGAAGCGCGCGGCGTTGGCCGCACCGTCAATGAAGACGGCGCGCCGGGCAAGGTGATTTTCGTCGAAGGCGCACTGCCGGGCGAGCGTGTCAGCTATTTGAGTTATCGCAAGAAATCGAAGTTCGAGCAGGCGACAGTCGTCGACGTGCTGCGCGAAAGCGTGATCCGCACGAAGCCGCAGTGCCGGTTTTTCGGCACGTGCGGCGGCTGCTCGATGCAGCATCTGGATATCCGCGCGCAGATCGCCGTGAAGCAGCGCGTGCTCGAAGACAACCTTTTACATCTCGCGAAGTTGCGACCTGAAACGGTGTTCCGGCCGATTCACGGACCGTCGTGGGGCTATCGATATCGCGCGCGCCTGACCGTGCGCGATATCGAGAAGAAGGGGGGCGTGCTGGTTGGCTTCCACGAAAAGAAAAGCAGCTACGTCGCCGACATGACGAGTTGCGAAGTGCTGCCACCGCATGTGTCGGCGATGCTGGTACCGATGCGCCGTCTTGTCGAAGGGCTGTCGATCCGCGATCGCATGCCGCAGATCGAGCTTGCGGTGGGCGCGTCGGTGACGGCGCTCGTGCTGCGCGTGCTGGAACCCATCAACGCCGCCGACGAACAGCTGCTGCGCGATTTCGCCGATGCGCACAACGTGCAGTTCTGGCTGCAGCCGAAGGGGCCGGAGACCGTCACGCCGTTCTACCCGCTCGACGCACAACTCGATTACACGCTGCCGGAATACGACATCCGGATGCCGTTCAAGCCGACCGATTTCACGCAGGTGAACCACCAGATCAACCGTGTGCTGGTGAGCCGCGCGCTGCGCCTGCTCGCGCCCGCGGCAACGGACCGTGTGCTCGATCTGTTCTGCGGGATCGGCAACTTCACGCTGCCGCTCGCGCGGGTGGCGAGGGAAGTCGTCGGTATCGAAGGCAGCGAGGTCCTGACGACGCGCGCGCTCGCCAACGCCGAAGCAAACGGCGTGGCGGGCCATACGTCGTTCGCGTGCCGCAACCTCTTCGAAGTCACCGCCGACGACCTGCGCGCGCTCGGTCACTTCGACAGGTTCCTGATCGATCCGCCGCGCGAGGGCGCGCTGGCGGTGGCGAAGGCGCTCGCCGAGATCGCGCGGAGCGGCGACGGCCCGCTGCCAAAGCGCATGGTCTACGTATCGTGCAATCCGGCGACGCTCGCGCGTGACGCCGGGCTGCTGGTTCACGAGGCGGGGTATCGTCTGAAGGGCGCGGGGGTGGTGAACATGTTCCCGCATACGTCGCACGTCGAATCGATCGCGCTGTTCGAGCGGGACTAGACGGGCGGTTCGCCGGCCTTCAGGGATGGTGCAAAACCCTGAAGGTGGGCGACCATCCGGTCGTCGCAAACAGAAACGCCACGGAATTCCGTGGCGTTTCTGTTTAACCCAGGCGAGACGGGTCTAGAACTGCCACCAGGACTTTTTCGCACCCGGGCGGGCATGACCCGTGACATACGGGCTGTCCGGGAACGTGCCGGCCAGCACGCGCTTCGTATCGTCGGCCAGTTGCGGCTGGTCGAGCTTCTGGTACGACAGCATCATGATATGCAGCGCGTCTTCGATCGCCGGGGCGTTCTTGTATTCCTTGATCGCGAGCTGCGCACGATTGATGGCGGCCACGTACGCGCCACGACGGTAGTAGTAGTCCGCCGCATGCACTTCGTGCGAAGCCAGCGCATTCACGATGTAGCGCATGCGTTGCGCGGCATCCGGTGCGAACTTGCTGTTTGGGTACTTGTCGACGACCACCTTGAACGCGTCATACGACTCGCGCAGCGACTTCGGATCGCGCTCGCTCATGTCCTGACCGGAGAACCGGCCGAACAGGCCCAGATCGTCGTTGAAGTGGATCATGCCTTTCAGGTAGTACGCGTAGGCAATGTCCGGGTGATCCGGGTGCAACTGGATAAAGCGGTCGACGGCCTGATCGGCGTTCGCGTCTTCACCGTCCTTCCAGCTGCAGTACGCCACGTTGATCTGCGCCTGTTGCGCGAAATGACCGAACGGGTCGCGACCTTCGAGCTGTTCGAAGTACTTCGCGCACTTGCCCCAGTCGCCGCCGGAGAGCGCGTCCTGGGCC
>CALFSF010000341.1 GCA_937917025.1 uncultured Paraburkholderia sp. | reverse complement strand
GAAATGGTGAACCCGTCGAAGGCTCTAGTGCGGCTACAAGCTGGTATCTCGGTGCTGTCTCAGGCAAACTCGCTGCCGCAACAGGTTCTGAAGCTTCTCCAGTAAGACTGATTGAAACGCGGCGTGCGCTACGACGCCGCATTGCAGGGGCCGCAGCCGTACGCGGCTCCCGCAGGGAATACTGGCAGGACCCGTGGGAGGCTCGCCTCCCACAACCCGTTTCTGCGCATCAGTATCATTGACCTGACTTTTTCCGCATCGACGAACGGAGCATCCGTATGACCACGACGGCGTCCTCATCTACTACCGACGTAACCAGTCTGCTAGCGCAGGCGGCCCAGTCCATCATCAGCGGTTCGACCAAGTCGACGCTCGATGTCGACTCGCTCGTGTCAGCTCTCGTCACTGCGAAAACAGCCGGTCAAAACGCGACGATTGTGAACAAACAATCGCTCGACAATACCGAAGTGTCGGCCATTGGCTCGCTCAAATCCGCGCTTTCGTCACTGCAAACCGCAGTGAGCGGCCTCGCGGACGGCTCGACGCTGTCGGCCGTCGCCGCAACCGTCAGCAGCAGCGCGCTCACGGCAACGACGACCACCGGCGCGGTGGCCGGCAACTACACGGTCAACGTGACGCAAGTTGCGACAGCCAACAAGATTTCTTCGCAGGCATTCACCAGCAGCGACACGATCGGCAGCGGCACACTGACCATCGGTCTCGGCAGCACGGGCACGATGTCGCTCAACGTGACGTCGGGCCAGTCGCTGTCGGACATCGCGAGCGCGATCAACAACTCGTCGAACAATCCGGGCGTGTCGGCGTCGGTTATCACCGCGGCGGACGGGCAGCATCTGGTCATCCAGTCGACGGCGACGGGGGCGGCCAACACCGTCTCGGTGACGGCCGGCAGCGGCCTGAATTCGAAACTGGATTCGTCCGGCTACACGACGGTGACGGCGGGTCAGGATGCGAAGTTCACCATCGACGGCAACGCCGTGACGAGCGCCAGCAACACCGTGACGAACGCGCTGACCGGCGTGACGCTCGGTCTGTCGGCGGCTGCCATCGGCACGCCGCAAACGGTGACAGTCGCAACCGATCCGACCGCGACCACGAAGGCAATCAACGACTTCGTGACGGCGTACAACAGCTACATCACCACCGCTGCTGGCCTGTCCAGCTACGACACGAGTTCATCGACGGCCGGTCCGCTGCTGGGCGACTCGATGCTCAACCAGATCAACAACGGTCTCTCCAGCCTGATCAGCAGCGGCGTGACAACGGGCGGCAAGACGTTCAGCCTTTCGTCGATCGGTATCGACCTGCAGCCGGACGGCACACTGGCTGTCGATCAGGATGAACTCACGGCAGCCGTGACCTCCAACAACCCGGCTATTGCCGGACTGTTCAACACGACGAACGGTGTCGGCACGACGCTGAACTCGTTCGTGAACACGTACGTCCAGACGAGCGGCACGATCGACCAGCGTACGGCGTCACTGAATAGCGACCTCTCGAACCTTTCGGACCAGGCGGCAGCGTTGACGGATTATCAGAACACGCTGACCACGCAATACAACGCGCAGTTCACCGCGCTGAACACGCTGATGACGCAGATGCAGAACAACACGCAATATCTCACACAACTCTTCGGCGGCACGAGCAGCGCGGGTACGCTCGCGACCAACAAGTAAGCCTGCGCGACGGCGTCGGCATCAGGAGTGACACGTATGACAGACGAACCGCTGGACCGCGCGCTGGGCCTGAGCCAGGCAATCGAAGCGGCTGCCATTGAGGGCGACTGGCTGCGTGCCGCCGCGCTCGTCGAAGAACGCTCGCCGCTCGTGATGTCGCTGAGCCCCACGCAGACGCCGGAGGCACTGGAAAAGATTCGTACGATCCAGCGCATCGACGTCGCAATTACGAAACATGCGAAAGCTGGATCGGACCGGATCGCCTCGCAGCACAGCGCGGCGATCGGCCGTATCAAGGCGGTCAGCCTGTATCACAGGACAGGCATGCTATAAGGCAGTAATCGCCGTGACCGGACGGCGCAAAGAATAAAACGGGGGATACAACGAACACCACATAACAAATGTGGGATCTTTGAGTTGTTTCCAAAAGCCGCTGCGAAATGCGGCTTTTTTTCGTCCGGTTACTCCGCCGACGGATTCGCTGCGAACATTTTCCACATCGCATCGAGAGCTAGCCGTACAACGCCCGTGCTTCAGCCAGTTGTCCCGTCTGATGGTGCGCAAGCGCAGCCGCCAGAAGTGAAGGATTGTCCTGCATGACCGGTCATTGCGTAGCCGGCATCGTTGCCATGGCGTCGTCCGCATATTGCTTCCACATGCCATGGAACGCATCTTCGAGATTCTTCGCAAAGCGCGGTGCGTCGCACAACGGCGACGCCAGCACATGCTCGCGAAGCCCTGCGCGCATCGCAGCCAGCTTCGACGGGTCGGACGCGAAAGCGATTGCCTTTGCGAGATAGTCCTCCTCGTCGACGGCAATCCAGTCGGCGAAATTCGCGGTCTGCAGCAGGCTTTCGCAGATGTGCGTCAGGAACCGGTCACCCTTCATGCAAAGCACCGGTACGCCCATCCACAGTCCTTCCGCTGTTGTCGTGCCACCCGGATAGGGAAATGGACTCAGCACGATATCGATCCGGTTGTACGTCGCGAGATATTCCGTCCGCTTTGACGCGCCCTCGAGAATCAATCGCGATTCATCGATACCGTGCGCGGCGAAGCGCTCGCAAGTGGTAAGTTGCGCGCCCTTCGTGTCGAGTCCGTGCGACTTGAGGAACAGGCGCGAAGCCGGCATTGCATGCAACAATCTCGACCACAGCGCGACGACCTCGTCGTTGATCTTCATCAGCTTGCCGAAGCAGCCGAACGTCACGGCGCCCCCATTCGACAGCATCGGCAGCGGGCCGACCTCTACCTCGTCCGAGGGCGGCGTGAAGCAAAGGTAGCTGTCGGGCAGGCGCCACGGTTTCTCTACGAAATGCCCCTCCTCGCCTGGCGGCAAGACGTGGTGATCGCCGAGGAAATAGTCGATCGACTCGCTTCCTGTCGATGCGAAAAAACCGAGGTAACTTACCTGAACCGGCGCCGGCTTCCACGCGAAAATCGGCAGCCCCGTGTACGCCGTATGGCCCGACAGATCCACCAGCACGTCGATGTTGTCGTCGCGAATCACGCGTGCCGCTTCTTCAGTCTTGAGCCCGTCCAGGACGCGCCATGTACTGAAGTGCGGCTTGAGACGCTCGGTGACTTCGTCTTCGAGCGTGTAGGTCGCGTAGGCAACCAGATCCACGCGCGCGGGGTTCACGTAGCGGAACACGCTCTCGAGGAAAATGCCCGCCGGGTGCGCGCGCAGATCGCCCGACACAATGCCGACACGCAGGCGCGAGCCATCATGCGACGGTGTATGCGCATACGGCTTCACGCCCATCGACATCAATTCGCCGAAGCGGCGCGCGTGCTTCAGATACGCGTCGGCATCGAACTTCGCGGAGCCCGCGATGCTGAATAGCAGGCGGTTGTACGTCTGGACCGGATCAGGATCGAGCGGTAGCGCCTTCAGGTACGCGTCGATGGCGCCGTCGAGATCGCCAAGTGCACGCACGATGTCGCCCAGGCTGATGTACATCGGTGCCGAGACGTCGGCGAGCTCAAGCGCCTTGCGACAGCTTTCCAGCGCTTCATATGGCTTGTCGTGCTTCAGAAGAACAACGCCGAGGTTGTGATACGCGTCCGCATTGTTCGGGTCGAGTTCGATCGCGTGCTTGTGGCTCAGCGTCGCCGCTTCGAGTCTGTCGAGTCCATAGTAAGCGATGCCAAGGCTGTTGTACGCCTCGGCGAGCGTTGGCGCGAGTTCGATCGCGCGGATACAGCTTTCCACCGATTCCTCGAACCGTCTCTGTCGTCGCAGCACGCTGCTACGGTTGCAATGCGCCTCCGCGAAGTCCGGCTTCAGTGCGATCGCGGTATCGAAATGCGCGAGGGCGTCGTCCAGATCGCCTATGTCGCGCAACACGGTGCCAATGCTGTTGTGCGCGTTTGCATCGGCTGGATCGAGCGCATGACGCAGGCTCCTGATCGCAGCTTCCAGTTCACCGCGCGCTTTCAGTAACAGACCGAGACTATGATGCGCAATCCGCAGATCGGGCTTGAGCGCTACCGCGGTGCGATAGCTCGCGATCGCCTCGTCTGTTTTGTCCTGCGCGCGCAGCACGTTGCCGAAGTTGTTGTGGGCTTCGGCGTAATCCGGATTAAGACGAATTGCCTCGGCATAGCTCGCCACGGCCGCCTCCAGTTCACCCATATCCTGCTGCGCGTTGCCGAGATTGTTGTGCGCTTCCGCGTAGCCCGGACGCTGCACAATGGCCTGCGCGCAGCTCTCTATCGCCGCCTCGGGCTGCTTCGCCTCGCGCAGCGCGTTGCCGAGATTGTTGTGCGCCTCGGGGTAATCCGGCTTGAGCGCGACCGCGCGACGGTAGGCTTCAATTGCTTCCGCAAGACGGCCCTTCTGGCCCAGCATATTGCCAATGTTGTTGTAGTAGATCGCGTTCGGATGCGCCGCGATCGACTTTTCCATCAACCCAAGTCCGGCATCGTGCTGGCCCAGTTGACACGCGAGCAGCCCCAGAAAA
Source organism: uncultured Paraburkholderia sp. (assembly GCA_937917025.1). Classification (GTDB taxonomy): domain Bacteria; phylum Pseudomonadota; class Gammaproteobacteria; order Burkholderiales; family Burkholderiaceae; genus Paraburkholderia. Next base: position 7,552 of record CALFSF010000341.1, on the reverse strand, counting down.
TGCAGCGCATCCGGATTGCCCGGCTCGGTCTGCAGGATCTGCCCGTACAGCGCCCGCGCTTCGGCGAGCCGGCCCACCTGATGATGCGCCAGCGCGTTAGCAAGGAGTTGGGAGTTGTTCTGCATGGATCTGGACTCGTGCGTCAGCAAGGGCGACGCATCACGCGTCGCCCGGTTCAATCAATACGGATGCGCTTGCGCGCCGAAATCCACCAGCGCGCCGTTGTGTTCGATCATCACGCTTTGCGCCGCGATGCCTTCGCGGAGCATTTCCGCGATGATGTCGCGCGCGCGCCATTGCGTCGGAATCACGATGACGTCGACGCCGGATGTCTTCAGCACGTCGCGGAATTCGATCTTCTGGCCGGTGCCGGGCACATAGGTGCCAGCTTTGTGCGGATCGGAATCCACCACCAGCGGAAAGCGCACTGCGTCCGCGCCGAACTGGTGGATGAAGGCCGCCGCCTTGCCCGTACCGCCCCAGATCGCGACGCGCTTACCCGAAGCCGCGAGACCCGAGAGTTGCTGCGCGATCGTTTCGCGGCTCGCGACCGTACGCGCGGCAAAGCGCGTCGCGGCTTCGGCGCGCTCGCGCGCATGCGCCGGCACACCGAGCTTCACGAGCGCATAAACCACTTCGCCGTCGTAGCCGTGTTCGAGCGCGACGATCTCACCCGCGCGCGACATCAGCGTGCGAAACGATTCCGTCGTGAAGTGTGAAACGTGTTCGTAGAAGAAGTCGGCAAGGCGATTCGTCTCAAAGACACGGTCGATACACGGCACTTCTGCGAACAGCCAGCAATCCTTGCCGTCCGAACCTTGCATCGCTGCGCCCCACGCGAGCTGCTCGATTAGCTTCGCGGGTTCGGTGAGATGTTCCAGAACATGACGGATCACAACCGCATCCGGTGCGAACGCGCCCATGTCGACGAGCGGATCGAACAGCCGTGCATGAAACTCGACGCCCTTACCTGTCTCCGGGCTCGCGTTCGGATCGAAGCCGATAAAGCGGCCCGCTTCGCGCGCCTGCGCGAGGCCGCGCACGAAGTGACCTTCGCCGCAGCCGATCTCGACGACGAGCGGCGCCGCCGGCAGATGGTTCAGCAGCACGTCACGCGTATCGGCGAGATGACCTTTCCAGATGCCGCCGCTGTTGAACATGCGGTTCGGGTTGCTTTCGTATGGAATCGCGTCGTAATGAAACTTGTGATTCCACACATGGGAGCACGACGGGCATTGCACGAAATCCTGCGCATGACGCGGCAACGCACGCGCGGCTTCGGCCGATGCGGGCCAGGCGAGCGTCGCGAGCGTCTGTGCGCCCGCCGGAAAGAAGCGCGCCGCGACCGAGTGGGCGCAAACGGGACAGGTCGTCCCCACAAGATCAAGACTCACGGTTTCACCAGATGTTTGAAGTACGCGATCGTTTCTTTCAGACCGTCTTCCAGACCGACGCCAGGCTGCCAGTCGAGATGCTGTCGCGCCTTCGTGATGTCGGGCCGCCGCTGGGTGGGATCGTCCTGCGGCAACGGACGATACTCGATGCGGCTCTTCGAACCCGTCAGTCGCAGCACTGTTTCCGCGAGGTCGCGGATCGTGATTTCAGACGGGTTGCCGATGTTGATCGGGCCCGTTTCGTCGTTCTGATCCATCATCCGCAGCAGACCTTCGACGAGGTCGTCGACATAGCAGAACGAGCGCGTCTGGCTGCCGTCGCCGTACAGCGTGATCGGGTCGCCGCGCAGCGCCTGCATGATGAAGTTCGACACCACGCGGCCGTCGTCCGGGCGCATGCGCGGGCCATACGTGTTGAAGATCCGCACGACGCGGATATCCACGCCGTGCTGACGGTGGTAGTCGAAGAAAAGCGTTTCGGCGCAGCGCTTGCCTTCGTCGTAACAGGCGCGCGGGCCGGTCGGGTTCACGTTGCCCCAGTAGCTTTCCTGCTGCGGATGCTGCTGCGCGTCGCCGTAGACTTCGCTCGTGGACGCCTGCAGGATGCGCGCGCCGCAGCGCTTCGCGAGACCGAGCATGTTGATCGCGCCGAGCACGGCCGTCTTCACGGTCGAGACCGGATCGCTCTGGTAATGCACCGGGCTCGCCGGACACGCCATGTTGAACACGCGGTCCGCTTCCACGTAGAGCGGCAGCCATACGTCGTGACGGATCAACTCGAAGTTCACGCGGCCGATCAGATGCTGGATGTTCTGCTTGCTGCCCGTGTGAAAGTTGTCGACACACATCACGTCGTAGCCGGTCGCGACGAGGCGATCGCACAGATGCGAGCCCACGAAGCCGGCGCCGCCGGTAATCAGGGCGGACTGGTTACTCATTCTGCGATTTCCACGACAGCGGTAAGGTGTTGCGCCCACATGCCATGCAAGGCGGCTTCGAGATTGCGTGCAAAACGCGGCGCATCGCACAGCGGCGACGCGATCACCTGCTCGCGCAGGCCGGCGCGCAGCGCGGCAAGGCTTGCGCTGTCAGCGGCAAATGCGATGGCGCGGGCGAGATAGTCTTCGTCGTCGGCGGCGATCCATGTGTCGAGGCCGGCCGAATGCAGGAAGCTTTCGCAGATATGCGACAGGAAACGGTCACCGCGACGGCACAGCACCGGCACGCCCATCCACAACGCTTCGGCTGTTGTCGTGCCGCCGGGATACGGGAATGGGCTCAGCGCGATATCGACGCGGTTGTATGCAGCCAGGTACGCTGCGCGCGGCGAACGGCCTTCGAGAATCAGACGCGAGGCATCGATGCGATGTGCCGCGAAGCGACGCAACGTCGTTTCGTGAACATGCGCTGTATCGAGTTGCCCAGCCTTCAAAAACAGCTTCGCGTTCGGCACCGCGTGCAGCAAGCGCGCCCACAACGCGACGACGTGATCCGTGATCTTCGTCAACTGGCCGAAGCAGCCGAACGTGACGTAGCCGATGGCCAGCATCGGCAGCGCGCCGACTTTCGCGTCGTCCTGCGGCGGTGTGAAGCACAGATAGCTGTCCGGCAGCCGCCACGGCTTTTCGACGAAATGCGATTCTTCCGCGACGGGCAACACGTGCGGATCGCCGAGGACGTAGTCGATCGTGTCGAGCCCCGTGCTCGCAAAAAAACCGGGCCAGCTGACCTGGACCGGCGCGGCCTTCCACGCGAAGAGCGGCAGGCGGTTGTAGATCGTGTGACCGGCACCATCGAGCAGCACGTCGATGCGATCGTCGCGGATGCGCCGCGCGGCGGCTTCGTCGCTCATGCCGGCAATGCTCGTCCACGCGCTGAAACGCGGCTTGATGCGCGCGGTCAGGTCGTCTTCGAGCGTGCGCGTCGGATACGCGATCAGTTCGACCCGCGCCGGATCGAGTTCGGCCACGACGCTTTCGATGAAATAACCCACAGGATGCTTTTTCAGATCACCCGACACGATGCCGACGCGCAGCGGGCGTGCCGCGCGCGGCACGTCGTCGACGAGCCAGTTTTTCCACGGTCTCACCTGCGTGCGGATCTGCGCGGCGAACCGCATCGCTTCGTCGAGATATTGCTGTGGCGTCGTGCTGGCAAGGTAGTTCAGCGCGAACAGCAGGTTGCTGTGCGGTTCGGCAAAATCCGGACGCAGCGCGATCGCGCTGCGATACGCCTCGATGGCGGCGTCGAGTTCGCCGAGCTCCATCAGCGTATTCGCGAGATTGTTATAAGCCTGCGCATGCTCCGGCGCGAGATTGATCGCGTTACAGAACGACTGCACCGCTGCTTCGTGCTGCTTCAGCGCGCGCAATGCATTGCCGAGATTGTTGTGCGCGTCGATGTGATCCGGCTGCATCGCGATGGCCTGCCGGAAACATTCGGCCGCCGCGGCCGGCCGGTTGTTCGACTGCATCACGTTGCCGAGGTTGAAGTAATACAGCGCCAGCGGCTTGCGCGTGATTGCCGCCATGATCATCTCGGTGGCCGTCTCGTACCGACCGGCCCGATGTGCGATGAGACCGAGCAGATGCATCGCATCGGCGTGCTCCGGATCAAGCGCGAGCACGCGGCGCAGGAGCGACTCCGCTTCGTCAGGACGATTTGCCTCGTATTGCGCGAGCGCTTCGGCTAGTGTCAGGTCAAGCGTCCGCGGTGTCGTTGGAATTTGAGCGGAGTCGTTCATGGGGCAATGCGTCCCGCGTGATTCGGGACGTTCTCAAGTGGATTGCGATCGGAATTGTCTGTGGACGGTGACGCGCCTGCGCGATCGTGCGAATGTACCTGTGGGTCGGAGACGTACTCGCACCACATGCCGCGAAACGCCGCTTCGAGGTTGCGCGCGAAACGGGGTGCGTCGCATAGCGGCGATGCAAGAAGCCGCTGGCGCAAACCGGCTTTCAGGTCCTTCAGATAGTCGTGACGGGCTGCGAAGGCGACGGCTTTCGCGACGTATTCATGATCATCGGCGGCGATCCATTGCGGGAGGCCAACTGTATTCAGAATGCTTTCGCCAACGTGCGACAGGAACCGGTCGCCGCGACGTGTGAGTACCGGCACGCCCATCCACAGCGCTTCGAGGGTCGTTACGCCGCCGGGATAGGGATACGGGTCGAGGGCAATATCGACGTGGTTATACGTCGCGAGCAGTTTGCGGCGTGACGATTCCCCTTCGAGCGTCAGACGCGCGACGTCGATGCCATGTGCGGCGAAGCGCGCGCAGGTGGCCTGCCCCACTGAAGCGTCGTCAAGCTGCTTCGTCTTCAAAAAAAGGCGTGAGCCCGGAACCGCGCGCAGCACACGCGCCCACAACGCGACGACCGCATCGTTCAGCTTCACGAGGTGATTGAAACAGCCGAACGTCACCGCACCGTTCGCCGACATCGGCAACGGGCCAGCCGGGACCTGGAGCTGCGGCGGCGTGAAGCACAAATAGCTGTCGGGCAGACGCCACGCGCGTTCGACGAAGTGTGACGCCTCATGCGTCGGCAGCACGTGCTGGTCGCCGAGGATATAGTCGATCGCGCTGACACCCGTTGTCGCGAAGTAGCCGAGCCAGGTCACCTGAACCGGTGCGGGCTTCCACGCGAACATCGGCAGCCTGTTGTGAGTCGTATGCCCGGACAGGTCGACCAGAATGTCGACACCATCGGCGCGGATCCGGCGCGCGGCTGTTTCGTCGTCGGATTCATCAATACCGTGCCACGCGGCGAAATGCGGCTTGAGACGCGCCGCTGTCGCGTCTTCCTGCCGCTGCGTCACGTAGGCGATCAGTTCAATCTGCTTTGGGTCGAGATGCGCGACAACGCTTTCCAGAAAGAATCCAACTGGATGTGTCTTCAGATCGCCGGACACAAAGCCGACTTTCAGGCGACGCCCTGCCTCCACGGCCCGCGGCGCGGCGTGAGTCAGCGGGCGCGCGCGCGCGATCTGCCGTTCGCCGAAACGGCGCGCTTCGGCGATCTGTTCCGTGTGCTGCACCTGCGGCATCAGGTTGAGTTGTAGCAGCAGGTTGCTGCGGGCAGTGAGCAGATCGGTGTCAAGCGCGATGGCCTGCCGGAAGCTTGCCGTGGCGTCGATGAGCAACCCCTGATCGCGCAGCACGTTGCCGAGGTTGTTATGCATCGACGCGATGCCCGGCTTCAGCGCGATCGCCCGGCGGTAGCAGTCGGTCGCTTCGGCGAAGCGGCTCTGCTTCTCGTACACGTTGCCGAGGTTGTTGTGCGCTTCCGCGTAGTCCGGTTGCAGGCTGAGCGCCTTCGTGAAGCTCTTCAGCGCGGCGGCGTCGTTGCCATCGTCCTTGAACGCGTTGCCGAGGTTGTTCCAGGCTTGCGCGTAGTCCGGCGCGAGTGCGAGTGCGTTCGCGCAGCTATCGACCGCCGCAGCGTAGTCGCCCGCCTCGCGCAGCGCGTTGCCGAGATTGTTGTGCGCTTCGACGTAGTCCGGTTTTCGTGCAAGCGCCTCGCGATAAGCCGCGATCGCCTCGGTGTATCGGCTCTGGCGCGTTAGCGTGTTGCCGAAGTTGTTGTAGTAGATTGCGTTGGGATGCAGCCTGATCGACTGCTTCATCTGTTCGATGCCAGTAGCGATGTCACCGGTATCGCCGGTGTCACAGGCCAGGAGACCGGCGAAATGCAAAGCGTCGGCGTGGTCGGGCTGCTCCGCGAGGATTTGCCGATAAAGCGCCGACGCCTCCGCGACGCGCGCTGCGCTGTGATGAGCCAGCGCGGCCTGCAACAGGGTATCGGCGGCCACTGGCGAAGGCGCATCGGCAATAGTGGCCGCCGGGTGCTGTACGTTACGGGCGCCGGTATCGTCCGCACACTGATCGTTGTCGGCTATTTTCATTGCGCTTTCAAGCTGAATGCCGCGAGGCGACGACACGCTTCGGCGACCGGTCATCGAGAAAGAAGCGGCCGCCTGTGTCACCGCCTTATTCCTGATACTTCTGCAGATAGCGCTGGTACCCCTCGCGCCACGTCGGCGTGCCGAATGCGCCGCCGCTTTCGTGGACGACGCTGATCGGGTATGTGCCCATCGTCAGACCCTTGAGCTCCGCCTGACGGCAGAAGTCCATGTCGTAGAAATGGAACATGAACTGCTCGTCGAAGCGCACGCCGGCAGCGTGCAAACGCTCGCTATCTGCGATCAACATCAGTCCGTCGAGGAGCTTGCATTCACGTTCCGACGGGCCGAACACGCTGACGTTGTCGCAAGGAAAACCCTTGCCGTGGCCTACGACGCCGCTCAGGTACCGCCGGTCATCCCACTGGAACTGCGCGTTGACGAAGGCCCAGGCCGGCTGGAACGGGACGCGGCGCGTATTGCCCGCGAGGCCGGCGATGTCGAATTTCGCGGCGGCTTCGTAAATGCGTTCGACCCAGTAAAAGTCGACCAGAGAAATGTCGTCATGAATGAAGACAAGGATCGCCGGGTTGTCTTTAGCGTAGTCGATCGCTGAGTTGTAAACGGTCGAAAGGCCGTATGAGTTTTTCTCGTAGAGCAGGAATTCGGGTGGGGTCGCGTGCCGATAGACCGACAGTGAGCGGCCAAGGGCCGACTCCGTGGCGAACTGCTCGCGCGAATGCCGTGTGGCGCAAACGAGTCGGATTGGTTTCATGGATGTATCGGGTCAGGTATCGAGGTTCGTCGTCGCGCTTTCGCTTCAGCCAGCAAAAGCGGGCGCCTCTCCTTTGGCGAACAGGAAGAACGGTTCACGCACATTGCACCCGACAACGTCCGCGTCGAGGTTGCCCAGCACCGTCACATGCGGATACAGGTCGCCATTGAGTCCAGCGGCGCGGAAATAGTCGACGATATCGGCGCCAAAGAGTCGCACATGGTCGTCCTGGCCGAAATACCGCGTCTTGAATGGCACCGACGCGGGCCTGTTCAGTTCGAATGTGCGCTTCAGGATCGGCGAGTAAGGCGTCTGGGCTATGACGTTACCACCCGGCGCGAGGCAGCGGCTGAACTCGGCCAGCGCGATGTCCGGGTTGTCGACGTGTTCCAGCACGTGATTGCAGATGATCAGGTCGAAGTAGCCGTCAGGAAAATCGAGCGCTTCCGGGTTGATCTTGCGGTGCTCCTTATGGGGCGGG